>JBAZEK010000007.1 GCA_041653995.1 Dehalococcoidia bacterium | reverse complement strand
TTGTGCC
The DNA here is from genome assembly GCA_041653995.1 of Dehalococcoidia bacterium. NCBI lineage: Bacteria > Bacillati > Chloroflexota > Dehalococcoidia > Dehalococcoidia bacterium. The sequence continues at coordinate 31,295 of JBAZEK010000007.1, read as the reverse complement.
GCCTTGCCGGCGAACTTAATCGCCGGCCACAGCCGGCGAATCCTCGGCATCGGGTTCAGCCCGATGCTGAAGCAGGCCGCCGCTATCGCGGCGACCCGATCTAAGTCTATCTTTTTCATCTTCATGAGGTTCCTCCTCGCTCTCTTTCGGGGAGCTTTCCCGTTCCCGGATTCCGCCGGGTCGCCTGCCCGCACCTCGCGGGCTGATAGTTACTCGTCCGCACAACCGCAGTACCACCGCTCACCCGCGGGGAGAAACCGCACTTTTTCGCAACAGTCGCACTCGACGGGGACGAGGCCTATTTTAGCTTTTTCTTTTTCCATTTTCGCGGCGAGGTCGTAACTCCCCTCTGCTATGAGGTTTTCGTAACTGCCATAGGTTTTTTCTGTTTTCATTTTCATTCTCCTCAGTTAGGGTTGAATCCCTCTTGTTCCCGGTTCCCGCCGGGCCGGTTGTTAAGCAAAAACCCCGCACAACTCCATAGTCATGCGGGGTTTTCCCGCGCCAGTCTTTCGGGCAGGCGTTCCGGCGACTTCTATTTTCCCGCCCTTGCGCCCGGGGCGGGGGGTTATTCAAACAACGGGAACGGACCGCCGTTCCCGCGTGTTTCTTTTTCAATGGCCCCATATAGAGCGCCATCGGCCGCCCGCACCATTGGGCGGATTTCGACCGAAATCTCGCCGGGGATTACTACTTCCCCGGCGTTCTCGATTCGGCCGCGAACAAAACAGTCGAGGCGATAATCCCCGACCTTGTTCGCCTTATCGGCGAACTTAATCGCCGGCCACAGCCGGCGAATCCTCGGCATCGGGTTCAGCCCGATGCTAAAACAGGCCGCCGCTATCGCGGCGACCCGATCTAATTCTCTCTTTTCCATCTTCATGAGGTTCCTCCTCGCTCTCTTTCGGGGGAGCTTTCCCGTCCCGGATCCCGCCGGGCCGGTCGCCGCACTCCGCGGGCTGAGAGTATATAGAGCATGATCTATGCCAACCTGCTACGGAATTAAAAAAACATTAAAACCCCAATGTTTTAACGGGTCAAGAAAAATGTGCCGGTGAAAATCCGTAGCAAGTTCGCAAAAGTTAGAAAATGAATCTAAAAAATGAGAATGGATTATCGGGTATTAGGCGGATCGGATGGATCCGACAAATCCCGTAAATTTTGCTCTTTATGAAAAAAAACATGCCGCAGAATGCCCGACGTTCGACGATCGGTAGAGGGGCCTTAGTGCTATGACCCGGATTTCGGAGAAGCTACACGGCCGCTCGGGCTGGGTGCCAGGTGCCGGAAAACTCGCCGCGCCATGCCATAAAACCACTGCCCGATTGCGGCGGCGAACAACAGGCCCGAACCAATGAGGAGTATGCCGACACCGACATAGACAATGATCGGGAATTTATTCACCGTCCAAACAAATCCTTCGATTAAAAAATAACCGCCGATCATGACAACCAAGATAGTGGAGATAACTATTATCCCAAGTTTCATCCGCTCCCACAACCGCCGGGGCAGGGGCAACACCACCAGGAGGGCACCGGCCAGAGCAGTGACCCCGAGCAACTGGATCCCGAGCTGGCGATAATCAATGGAGAAAACTCCAGCGGCATACTCTCCTATACGCACGTTTTTGGGTGGATGAAAGATCGGCGCACACACGCGCGAGACGATGATTCCAGTATCGTGCGACTTCAACCCGTCGTATAGCCGCTCCTGCCAGGGCGGGACTATGCACATGATGGCCACGGCGAACAGCCACAAAACGATTATTGTTTTCATGCTTTGGAATAAAGCATTAACCATGCCAGGAAGCAAGTAAAAAAATCACCGGGCGGACGGGGGCGCCGTGCGCATCATCTCCTGGAGGACGGCCGCCTTGCCGACACGCGACGGCTGTCGTAAAAATATCCGGGCTTCCGGAGTCTGATATGGAATCCCGGCCCCCTTCATCGCGTAATCGAAATGTGTGAAATAATAGCGGCGCAATTCATCTTCGGGCGATCCAATCAGTTGGCCGGACTGCTGATTAACTGCATAGCCATCGGTGATCTTCGCATATTCTTCCGGCGTCAGTCGGCCGCCGCGGCGTAGGCGCAATACGATCTTCTCTATATCCGTTCGGATTTGCGCCTGCTGTTGCTCAGGAGTCTGTGTTGTTCTTCGGAAGCGTTCATTGAAACCGTTATTAGAAATTTTAATGAACCCGCGCAAAACCGGAAAGCGATAAACGATCTTCTCGAATGTATCCCGCGGCAATTCGTCTGTTGTCTCGGGTTTCCACACTCCAGTCAGGGACGATCCCAACTGATTCAGGGTGAACCAGCCCATCGCTTTCAACCCCTCCAGCCCTCGTAACTTCTCCTGGTCAGTCGTCAACGCCTTCCGCATTCGGAATGTGTCGTAAGGTGTCCCGCCGGCGGCATACATCAGCCAATTCCCGAACGCGCCTGTAATCGGATTGACCCCCGGCAAATCGCCGGCCATGAATTGCGCCAGGTCGCTCAAGCGCTGACCTTGGCGTGGATCGTCCTTCACCTGGCCTGCCACGGCCGCCACACCCATCTTCAACATCAACATAAAATTCCGCTCGCTCTCGGCCATCGGCAGGGTGATATACATAACCTTGTGCTCGGCTTTGTCATAATATCCGATCGGAATACAGAAATTCCGCGCCTTGTCGAACTCCCCGGGCCCATCGTCATACTGCTGTTCCCAATCCGACGCTGGGCCTTTGCGTTTTATGCCCAATGCGCTCATCAACCTGTCCAAGCCGCCGCCGAATACCATATACAACCCGACCATAGGCAGGATGGACCGCCGAAACAGGTTGAGCCCCTGCTCCCACGGCCGCCCCTTCCAGCCGCCACCGCCGAACCATGCCCAGCTTGTTGAGCGCCAGCCCTCCTTGAACGGCCCCGGAAACATCCGCACCCATTCTAACAATCGCCCGGCATCCATGCGCTCCAAAAAATTCGGCGATCCCGCCCATGTATGCACGGCCGTCATCTTCATGCCCTCGCCCATCTCCGGGAACATCGAGTCCATGTAAAGCATTCCGTTAATCTTGCTCATGGCCTCCAGAATCTGCCCGGCATTGCCGCTGGCCGATAAAAACCGCTGGACCGCCCCGCGGTCTGATATATCCGGGACAACCATCTCGCCCCCCTTGTCAGCCGTAGCCATATAACCCTGGTGCGCCGCGATCACGACTCCCCGCCGCAACGCATCCTGGCCGATTGGATTCGGGCGTCCCGTATAAAGGCTTACGGCCGCCTTCCACGCCGGCCGCGCAAACCGGCTATACGCGCCGCCGGCCAGCGGCACCCAATTCCGCCAATCACGCGACGCGCCCGGCATCTGCTGGTTAAACGCCCGCACGTCCCGCCTCCAGGCTCGCGGCAAAAAGTTAGGATTAAACCGCGTCAAAATTGATTTTTCCGCGTTCAGTGCCAACAACATCGCGTCAGCAAACATGCCCATTTCGCTCGGATTCCCGAACGACAGCGCATCTACCAGCACCTTCGGCCCATACCAGCCTGTCAGTTTGCCGTCATGCAGAATCGTCAGCGTCCCAATCCGCTCGTTATCCACCACCTGAATTTCGCGCCGCTTCCCGGTCCATACCATCTTTGCCGGTGCCCATTCCGCCTTCCAGGGCGACTTCTCCGAAGTCAACGCCGCCACCACGCTGAACTTCATGTTTTCGCGCTCGGCTAAGGAAATTAACCGGAACATCTTATTGACCGTGGCGACATACGGACTTGCAATCGGCATGTGCGTTCCGAATTGCTTGTAAATATGGCTCGTAATCCCCATGCCATACCGCGATTGCATCATTGCTCGCAACGGGTCTGCCGGCGGCGCGCCCTTGCGTGATACCTGCCAGGTCGCGTATGCCTCGCGCCGGTCCAGCTCATCGTGCATCTCCTCGCTGAAAATCCCATATCGCCGCAACCGGTCCAGTGCCTCGTCCTTATACACCGCCCGCAAACGCGCCTGGGCTTGTTCCAGGACCGCATAGCCCGCCGGATCCCGACGCTTCATCTCCTCCAGCATCTTCCCGCTGGAATGCCGCTCAAATCCCCACGGCTGGGCCACGTCCCCGATCGCCGGCTGGTCTTCCACCACCCGCTTATGGAACAAAAACTTGTCCAAATCCATGATGGTCTTGCCAGCCTCTGATAACGGCGCCAGGACCTCATTCTGCATCCGCAAATCGGCGCCCCATTGCATCGTCTGCCGATACAAAAACCGGTCCATCCCGCTCAAGGCGCCCCACTTCAACCCTTCGTCCGTCACCTTCACCACCCGCTGCTGCAACGGGCCCAACTGACGATCCAACTGGCGCCGCACCAAGTCTTTCTTCTCCCGCCAGGTCCGCGCCTTCTGCAAATCCGCCCAGGCCTGCACGTCTTTATTGGCCTGCTTCATCTCTGCGGTCAGTATCCGATCGCGTTCCTCATACAGCCCGCTGGTCCCGATCAACTCCATGACCTTCTCATAGGCCGCCTTGAATTCCGGCTTGCGTTGCATGTAGGCGTAAAACATCGAGTAAAACGCCGGCGCCCGCTTCTGGACTGCCGCCGGATTATTCAACAGCACGCTCAATGCCTCGGCATACATCTCCGCCGGATCGCTGGCATAGTATTCCGGGATTGTCTCCGTCCCATGCCACCAGGCAATCATCGGCTTCAATTCCGCCATCAACTCATCATACGTTGCCAGCCCTTCTTCGCCCATCTTCTCCAGCACCATCTCCGTGTAAAGCTCGCTCGTCTTCGCGGCCAATTCCTTGGTGTCCGGATTCTTCCCCAACTCCGCCCGCGCCGCCGTCGCCGCCTCATTCCGCAACTCGCGCCGCACTGCCGGCGGCAGTCCCTCGTCGTCCCCGAGCTTCTTCGGGAACGACTTCTTCATGTATTTCGCCAAGCTCCCGACATGCGCGAAGATATTGCCGCGCCCCTTTACCTCCTCCAACGGCTCAAAATCGCCGGCGTGTCCGATCTCATGCGCCAGGGTCTTCAGGGCGAATACCGGCGGCATGTCCTTCCGCTCCTCCCGCGTCCGCTCCAACCAGGCGTCATATTCCGCTTTGATCTGCGCCTTGACGGCCGGATCGCTCAACGGGCCTTCGGCCGCTTCCGACAATTCCATCAGCTTCTGCGCCTTCTCGAACTTCGTTACCCGGTCATACAGGCTCGCCAGAATCTGGATCTCGCCCTGGCCCATCTTCACCCCTTTGAATAAGCCCGCCGCGCCGCGCATCCCGCCGCGCTTGACTACCGGGTATTTACCCGTCAGTGCCTTTGTCAACTGCACCATTTCCGGCAATTCTATTGGGAATACGCTGTAGCCCGGATCGTCCTCCGGCGGCAGCTTCGGCGCCGCCCGCCCGTATGCCTCGCCCGTCCCCGTCAACCCCGCCGCCACCGGCTCCGGCGGCGGCCCAGCCGGCGGCTTCGCCGCCTCCGCTTCCGCTTCCGGTGTTATCCCCGCTTGGGCTGGCATCTGGCGTCCGGCCTCTGGCATCTGCATTTCCTCCTCGGGCGCCGCCATCCGCGCCCCCGCCGCCTTGCCTTTCGCCGCAGGCGTCTCTAATTGGACGCCAGAAATTTCGCGCAATCGTTTTGCAATATGCAACATTGTCGGCAACGCATTTTCCCACCATTTCCAGTCCTTCTCCCTCTCGGCGGCGATAGTGGCACTATCCCATCGCAAACTTCTGCGATGTTCCGCAAGACTATTTAGCCATTGTTCTTTTATCTGCGCCGCGTTCTCTTGAGTAAGTGGCAGAAGAAGTTTTAATTGTCCTTTAATGGCTGGCGCATCAAATGCATTGAGGGCTTTCCGATAATGCTCTCCAAATTCTTTTTCTAACGCTTTGTGTGTTTTAGTTGAAGCCAATATATTTTCTTGGAAAGAACCCTTTAATTCATCATGCAAGGCAACATATTCTTTAACAGTCAATGGCTTTGATGCAACAATAGATGATTCAGTTACAACATCTACGTCTGGACGATCAAGAACGATATACGCCCAACGTTTCTGTCCATCAGCCGTCGTATAAGCCACTTCCTCCACTTCTGCATAAAGATTTCCTACATAAGTTCTATCGCCAAGCGGTTGCTGATAATCAATGACATATCCCTTCTTTTTAAGAGTATCAACAAATCCCGGACCTTCGCCAACATCCCTCGCCAGATTTTCCCCAACAAATCCATACTTTGATTCAAATTCTTTTCTTTTCTCGGCAAAACCAGTTTGAATATCCTGTTCTTTCCTATAACTTGAGATATACTCCTCATTAAGAGTTTGCCAAGCGGCACGGATGGCGGCATCCTGCTCTGGCGTTACTGGCCCTCCCGGTGCCAGCCCCCGCGTTCCCTCCTCCGGCATACTCGCCATAGCCGCCTCGGCGTCGGCCGGCGCCGCCATCCGCGCCCCCGCCGCCTTACCCTTCTTCTCTGGCTTCGCTTCCGCTCCACGCTCCACGCTCCTCGCTCCACGTGCTTCCTCCTCGGGCGCCGCCATCCGCGCCCCGGCCTTCTTGCCCGGCTTCACCTCCGGCTGACCTCTGACCTCTGGGGCTCTGGCCTCTGCCTTGGCCGCGGGCGCGCTCGCCCCCTGAATAATAATCGGATCGTAATTCCTTTCTTTTTCCGGGCCTAATCCGATCTTCACCCGCTCCTCGCCCACCGCCTGCAACCCATCTGCAAAATAATCCGGATTCAACTTGATCCAGGCGCCTTCTTCTCCCTCCGTCCTCATTATCATCTGGACCGTCATATTATCCGCCGGCTTCATCACCCCGCCGACTTCCACCGGCACTACGATCTGCTTCTGGTATTTCTTCTCCTCCCGCACATTCTCGATAGTTAACTGCCCGGCATCCACCGACAATTTGACCATCGGATTCTTCTTGTCAAGGAACGGCTTGATCTGCTTCAACGCATCCAAAACCTGCTTCTTATCAACCGTCCATGATACCTCCGATTGCGCGGGGATCACCTGCTTGAAATTCGGATATGTTCCTTCCACCAACCTGCCGGTAATCTCCATGTTGCCGTTTTCAACCCGAACCACGGGACTGATTGCCTCTTCACCTTTCCCAACTTTCGGTCTCTCGACTTCCACGCTCATCTGCCAGGCCGGCGCCTGGTCGTCAGCCTCCATGATCTTGCGGATGTTCGACGGCAAAACAACTCGCGCGCCAACCTTCAAGCCGCCCGTGTCGCCCGGCACAAAATGGCGCGTCAATCTGCGCCCATCCGTCGCCACGACCCAGAATCCACCCTCCCCTACTTCCAGCAATGTCCCATTCAATACGGCACGTTGTTCATCAGTGCTTTCCGCCATGCTCACTTTCTTCAAACTGTCCATGAATGCCGGGCCATCCGGAAATCCAATTATTGTCCGTTTCCCAGGCGGCAAATCACCCGGCGGCATATCCTCGGCCGTCATATCCGGCTTCCGCACAAATTCTTTGCCGACCTTCTCATAAACCCCGTCATTCAATACCGACTTCATCCGCACGACCGTCATATTTCTATTTGCCATTTGCGCCACGCCGCCCTTGACTGCCATGTGTTGCATTATCGGCAACACCGCTTTCCGGGAAATCACTTTCCCCGCCATTATGCTCAATGGCTTGGCTTTCGGGAATCCCTTGCTTTCCTTGAGCGGTGCCACCGCCGGCATCTTGGCCGCCGCAGCTGGCACCGCCGCTGGCCGTCTGATAGCCTCCTCTGCCGGTCCCTGTTTCTCTGCCCAGGCCAGCGCATCTTGCGCAGTCTGAAACCACGGCGATTCATACGGCCCGCGCATGACCTTGACCGTTCCTTCGCGCTTGCTGGCTTCCGTCATGGCCGTCCGCGTCTCGGTATCCCAGCCTAACTCGGTAATCCTTGCCATCGCCGCACCCTCTTCTCTTATCTGGGCTGGCATCTGGCGCCCGGCCTCTGGCATCGGCACTTCCGCCCCCGGCGCCGCCGGCGTTACCGCGCCGGCGGGAGTTACCGCTCCAGCCGCCAGTGCCGGTGGTAATTGTGCCTCATACGCTTCTCGCATGGATTTTACATAGGCATCTGGCGCTCCAGTCACATAACGCAACGCATCAACGGCCTTAAAGTGTTTGTCTGCTTCCGGACTCTCAAATATCAGCCAATCATGAAACTCGTTGAATGACATTTTGCGGGTATCTACCGCCCCCGGCGCCGCCTTATCAGTCTCGGCAGTTGCAGGCAACTTTGTCGTTATGGTTACTCCGGCACGGCGAGCTTGCTCTCGACCAATAGCCGCAAGCTCTGCGGATAGACGCCAATAATCTTGCGTTGGTGTGTCGCCCGCCCACCTGTTGATGGCTTCGCTTACCCGCCTATCTTCCCTGCGCAGTTCCTTGTCGGACATACCGCGAAGGCTGTCAGCGTATGGTTTGACGTTTTCCTTGGCTATGTCCCAGGGCTTGGTCGCCCCCGGCGCCGCCGGCGTTACCGCGCCAGCGGGAGTTACCGCTCCCCCGGTGATTACCGGCTCAGCCGGCGGCGCACCCTCTTCTCTTATCTGGGCTGGCATCTGGCGTCCGGCCTCTGGCGTCAATCCGCCTACCGCCCCAATCTCCGCGCCTCTCTCTCCACTCGGCTTTGGCGGTGCTTGAAGTATTCCACCTGGCGCAACCTGTCCTCCGCTTCTCCCAGGCTCCGGTATGGTCCGCCCAGGTTCCGCCCCGCCTCGCTCAACACCTTGTAGCCTCCCTTTACCTTCCTGATCATAACCCCCTCCTGTTGTTGTTGGCTTGCCCGGCATAGCCGCCCCGGCGACGACGGGCACTAATCCCTCCGCCCTCCTGGCTTCCGCTTCTGTTCCTGCCGGCATCTGGCGTCCGGCCTCTGCCGTCTGTCCTTCCGGCGCCCCACCGCGTTCCCTCAATAATTCATCGAATGCCGCCTTGTCACCATGCTTCGCCCGCCAAATCAGATCGCCCCGCTTTAACCGTTCCGCATATTCCGCTTGCGATTGCTTGGTTCTCCATTCGTTTGCCATCCTTTTAGCTTGTTTCGCGGCTTCCGCCCGTGCCGCCTGGCTCCAAGACGGCGTGGAGCGCGTCAATATGCCAAACATGAAATCCTGCATGGCCTGGACGCCCAGCAGTCCCACGGCATAAAGCGGCCAGTCTTCCGGATGCCCTTCATCCGCCGCCTTGGTATGGGCCTCTTGTAGTCCTGCCGTGTATTGCTCGACATTCAATCCGGCGTTCATCAGGATTGCCGCTGTCTTCGCTATCCAATCCTTCGGCAACTGTGACGCCACGCTCGGCACACCCATGTATGCCGCCACATCCATTGCTGATTTTAATTTCTCGTCCGGGGTGCCTGGCGTGCTGGCATAAACAGCTGACGATACTTTGGCGTTCTGTATCGCCGCGGCGCGTAGTCTACTGATGTTCCCGGTCAATTCGCCCGGCTGGGCCCCGCTGACTTTGTGCAACATAGCCAGATTTAACGCTAATGACCCGGCGCCTTCGGCTATCTGTTGCGCGACATAAGCCGGCATACCGCCTTGCTTTTGAATTTCCGCCAGCGATTCCTGGTGTGTCTCGCGCACGGCGTCCATAAACTCATTGGCAATTTGCTCGCCTTGCGCCTTGAGTTGACTTGCCCGCGATTGCTCCAACGGCCGCGTGGCTTGTGGCTGACGCCCAGCCTGGAATGCCTGCATCTGGTCTGGAAAGTTCTGCCATAGATAATCAAAGGCTTTGTCCCGAACCGCGCGCGGCAACCCCGTTATGCTCTCCGCCGTCTCCTCAAGACCTTCGACAAGCCCCGCGCCGCGTTCCGCCAACATGCCCCCCATGCTAACGGCTGACCGCGCTATGTCGCCCATTACCCCGCCTCGTTTTAATAGCGGTTCCCTGGGTGGCGGCGTTTCTGCCGGCTTGAATTCCGGCCCGCGTGTGATAGGCAACCCCATCGCCGTCCGCTCTCCCGGCGCCGCCACCAGCCCCGCCTCCGGGATCTGCGCCCCCGGTGGCGGCTCCTGGAATGGTTGCATTGGTTCCGGCGGCCGCGCCGGCATCTGTTCCGGCTGACCTCTGACCTCTGGCCTCTGATCCTCTGGCCCTCTTCCCCACCCCGGCACCTGCTCGATCAATCTCGTCCTGCCCGGCCCTACTGCTCCAGGATCAAACACAACCGCCCGCCCTGTCCCTGGCTCGACTATGGAGCTCCCCGTCCTCTGTGGCTCAATCCTTCGCCCGCCTTGCTCAATATAACTCTCCGGTGGTCTTATCTGGTCTGGCGTCTGGCGTCCGGCATCTGGCGTCCGATTTGCCGTCACCCTTCGCCCCGCCTGGTCCTCAATATAGCTTGGCGGCCGATCCGGCGAACGATCCGTCAGATCCGTCCGATCAGTCCGTTCCTCATCCAGATACGTCACCCCCGCCATGGCCGGCTTGGTCGCCTTGGCAACGACTTCTTCTTCATCAAGGTAGGTCACACTCATCAGTTCAATCTCGCCCTACGTCCGTTAATCACCACAATATCGCCTGCCACATGTCCCGCCGCCCGCGCACTGGCCTCATCCGGAAACGCCGCTGGCGCGATTACTGGTTGCCCAGCCGTCCCAATCCCTGCCTGTCCTGCCCCTGCCGCCCCTTTCGTCTTTCCACCAAACCAATCGAATAACCCACCAAGTATCCCTGTGCTTTCCGGCTTGGCCTCCACCGGCTTTGGCTCAAACCGCTTCATTAGTTCCTCTTGCTGTGTCCCAAGATTCACCCGCGATCTCCCTCCCAGCGGCGTAGCGTATGTCCGCTTCTTATATTCCGCCCACTCCGGGGAACCCTCCCCAACTCGTTGTTTGAATGCCTCCTCCGCCGCCGATGCCTTCTCCCAGGGCGTCATTCGCGCCGGCTTCCACCCTTCCGGCGTCCGCTCATAATCCTCCTCAAACCGCGCCAACTGTTCCGGTGTCGCCGTCCGCTTGAACTCCTGATAGGCCGCTTCACTTCCCGCCGCCCCCGCCATCGCCTTCGTCGCCGCCTCGCGTTTCGCCCGGGTTTGCGCCAATTCCTGCGCGAATGACGCCGGCATGCTCTCCGCCGCCCTCTGCTGGATGTGCCCCAAAATCTCCTGCCCGGCTCCAGGCAACCGCGTAATGTCCCGTTCAAACTGTTCCCGACTTGAAAACGGCCTTTGCAGGAATTCCGGCAGGTTCCGATCAAACTCCGCCTTCCGCTCCGCCAGCGCCGGATCCCCCTCAATCCCCGTAAATGCCGTCCGCGCCTCCAATAGACTCTCCCCCGGCCTCAAAGTCACCGGCCGCATCACCCCACCCCACGCCATCGGCGGTGACATTGGCATCGCCTCCCCTGCGCCGCCCGGCGGCGCGCCTTCCGTCTTCCGTCTTCCGTCTTCCGTCCCCCGTCCCACCGGCGGACCATTCAACAACTGCTCCACCATGCCCCCGCCCTGCCCCAGAGGCAATCCCGGCACTTGTCCGGGCACAACCTCTTGCGGACTCGCACCCAGCCACTTCCCTGAATATGGTCCTTGTTGTGCATTCACTTCCGGCGTCAAGAAACGATACCGGGCGTCCCCTCTCTGAAATTCCGGTATATCGCTCGTCCGTAAATAGTTGTTGAATGCCGTCCGTGTCGGCCTTAACCTCTCGTCTTCATATATGTTCGCCATATCAGCCTCCCCATGTTACCGCTCCGCCATTGTCGTCGTGCTTGCAAAACTCAAATTTCCAATCCTCAACCGGCCATTCTGACGCTATCGCTAACTGAGAATCTCGGTCTATGCCTTGCGTCCACGGAACCGGCAACGGTGGAAAATGTAACGTGCTCTCTGCATTCTCAAATCCTGCTTGCCAAACTGTATCCTCACTTATGTCATCAATCTCTAATAAGAGATTTTTACCAGCTACCAAATCACCCCCGCCGAATTGTTGCCACAACTGATAATCACCCGCTCCATCCCAATATGCCCAAATCTTGACATCATGCGGAATGTCGGCATATCCCTGATAGATCAAAAGCTTTGGGCCGTTGTGCGTATTAGTTAGTCCGTTATAGCCATCAGTTGCCCTTGAATACCAAGCGCCCAAATAACCCGTTCGGCGCGTGTAATTCCGGCATCCCCTCGTAATCGCCCAATATGCGGCCAACGTAGCATCCTCCACGGCGCCTACCGTTTCTGTCCAATCATCGCGTGCTCGTTGACATGCAATCGCGTGTAACCCCTCAACATACTCTGTTGTCCACCAGGAGGGTGCTGAAATATAATACCCGTGGTTATCGGTGTATTCCGGGTCTGAAAACCCAACCGCGCTCCCAGCATATCTTCTTGTATCTCCTATATTTGCCTTCTTCCACCTCAACACCTGCAAGATTTTATATCTATCAATCAGTAATTCTGGGTATATTCGCGTCGCCCCTTCCGGTGAACCATAAATAGGATCGCCACCAGTAATCCGCGCCGGCACAATCTGTAACTGATTTGTTACCGGATCATACCCCACACCTGCCGCCTGGAATATCGCCGTCGGATCGTCGTATGGAACAAAAAAGGGGGATGTATCTGACAGTGTTCCATAAACCGATACCGGATGTATCGGCCCCTCCACACAATAGCCTAACTGCCATATCTTGTCATCAATCGCCAACAACAATAAACTCGCCGGATAGTTGTCCATCAGGTTCGCCACATACCCGCTCACTTCATTCAACACCCCATCTGGATATGTTCGTTCCGTCCACTTGCTAATCGGCGCATACGGAATATGCTCGTCCGTCGAAAACATGGTCTCGTCAAATATCGTCGGACTCACCAGATAGCTCCCATCCGGCTGTTGTGTCGCTAAACACCGCTCAATGATGCCCTGTAGGAGCGTATACATGTCCACCGGCTTACAACGCCAATCGCCCGCCCGCTGATAAATCGGCGTCCCCGTAACATCCAAGCCCTGTATCACATGCAACCCGCTGTCCGTCGCATAAGGTAATGACAGTTGAAAATCCATTATGAATACATCCCGTCAATCTGAATCACGCCCCGATGATACGTTACCAACGGCACTATAGTCTCCGCTGTCAACGTGAAACTCTGCAATGCTTTCACGTAAGTCCCGCTTGCTGATACCGGAAAATTCGCCGCATTCGCAATCCCAAAACTGATTCCGCCAGTTGCCAGCGTATAAACCACATAGACAATCTGCCCCGTCTCCGTTATCGTGCAGGTCTGCTCCCCTGCCTCTCCAATAAAAACCGTCCCCTTAATCACCGGTCCGCCGTAGAAGATCGCCGAAAATCCGGTTATTTCCTTTATCGTAAACGCATCCGCATATTCCACGGCTGGTTCCGTTCCCCCCCCTTCCGTCCCCCAATACGCCGTCGCTGGTATCCCTGGCGCCCCTTCCCCTAATTTCAATACGCATCCAGCCTGCTTGTTCGCGCTCGTATTAGGGAAAGAATCCAGATTCCTGAACTCTGCCGGCAATTCTTCTTTGACGATCGCGCGCGCCTCGTCTGCCGTAATAAACATCTGCTTGAGGTCCGCAATAACAGCCAGGACTTCAGATAAAGGAACCATTGGCTCTTTATTGTCAGGTCTGTCTTCTGGCAAGATATTGTTTTCTATACCCATACCGGATCCAATCCTGTCGTTGTGCTCACTAAAAGATCGTTGCGTGACTGCACGTTTGCCATCCAAAGATTATTCCCTGCCTTGTAAACACGGCTTCCATGATCCACGTTCACCCCGCCAATAGCCGCGCATATTGTTGGCAGTGCCGCCGCCGCCAGCGCCGCGGTTAAATAAAATCCTATGCCGTGATATATCCGTTCTCGATAAATCCAATATGAAGTATAATAAAACCTTTTTTCCGTTGAGCTATATTGCAGGTTGTTGATCCGGTAATCGTTTCCGTATGTCACCCATGAGACTGTTCCCGCGCATGACTTCGGTATGGTCGCCGTCATTGTCCGTTTAACATAGTCATACTTGTGAAACGGATTCATGTCCCCATCTAAGGTAACATCCGCATTATCAACCGCCGCTATCTCCGGCATTGCATCGGCATTATGCCCTTTTTCCGTTGTCGCTTCAACGTCATCGCTGATTGCGGATGTGAATGACGTTGTTCGCGCTATCGCCGTGCGCTCTCTTGCTTCTGTCTTGGTGTTCCCAGCTTCCGTAGGCAGATTTATGCTTTCCTTGATTTTGCCGGCTTCATGCGTGGGTGTCCCTAATGCTGACGAATTCTCCGTATGCAGCGCTCGCGTCCCGCTCTCAAATGCGCTTTCCTCGTAACTGACTTCCACCTGGTCCTTCGGCACAATGGTCTCCACCACGTTCCGGTATTTACCCGCTTCCGTCGGCGTTGACGTGCTCCGCACGATTGTCCCCGCCGCCGCGCTCTGTGCCCCGGTCTCTGCCGCCGCCTCGGTGTGCGTTACTTTGCTGGCCGATGCCGCCGCGCTATCGTCCCCAGCCGTCGCCGTCTGGTCTTTGACGGTGATTGTCTCTACCACGTTCCGGAACTTCCCCGCTTCCGTCGGCGTTGATGTGCTCCGCACTATCGTCCCCGCCACCGCGCTCTGTGCCCCGGTCTCTGCCGCCGCCTCGGTGTGCGTTACCTTGCTGGCCGATGCCGCCGCGCTATCGTCCCCCGCCGTCGCCGTCTGGTCTTTGACCGTGATGGTCTCTACCGTATTCCGGTATTTCCCCGCTTCCGTCGGCGTTGACGTGCTCCGCACGATCGTCCCCGCCGCCGCGCTCTGCGCCCCGGCCTCCGCCGCCGCCTCGGTGTGCGTTACTTTGCTGGCCGATGCCGCCGCACTGTCATCCCCCGCCGTCGCCGTCTGGTCTTTGACCGTAATGGTCTCCACCACCGTCCGCTCATTCCCGGCCTCGGTCGGCTGGGCAGTTTGCCGGATGATCGTCCCAGCCACCGCGCTGGGCGCCGCCAATGCGGCGCCTTCGGTATGCAGAACCTTGACGGATCCCGCCGCCGCACTGTCATCCCGCGCCGTCGCCGTCTGGTCCTTCGGCGTCGTAGTCTCTTTCGTTGTCTGTTCCCGCCCAAGGTCCGTCGGCGTCGCGCCTACCCGCACAATCGTCCCGGCAACCGCCGTCCCGCTCGGGATGCTCGGATTGTAGGTGTTAATCACCCTCTGCTTCGTCCAAGCGGCACAATCCTCGTTAATCGTGATTTCCTTTGTGCCCTTGCTTAATTCCTGGTAAAGGAGCCACACTAATCCCGCCGCCCCGCTCGCCACTAACGGATTGTCATTCCCAGGCCGATACCGCACCCGGCCGGCATACCATGTCCCCGTCCGCGCCCACCTGGTCCCGGTCATCGGGCTCGCCACCGTCGTCATGGCCTTGAGATACGCAATGCACCCGTCCAGGTCATCCTGGCCCACTAACCAATACCGCCAGAACACATCTTCGCCGCGGCCCTGGTCTTCCTCCGCCTCGGATAGCCGTGCCTTATTCTCCGCTAATATCTCCGCTATGCTCGCCGCTTCCATTCTTTCTTCCCTTAAATGATCCGCCCAATCCGTCCGATCCGTCCGATTATTTCAGTTCAATCATCCTCACCAAATTCGTCACCGCATTGGTCCAACACCCACGATGCCCCAGCACAAAATGGCACCGCCTGCACAAACACACCATGTTGTTCGTGTCTCGCGCCCGCTCCGGCCATAAATGCTGGGGATAAATGTGATGCACTTCAATATCATTCGTCGCCCCACACCACGCGCACGGCGCCACCACGATCCCCCACTCGCTCGTCGTGCCCACCGGCCCGCTATAGGTGGCTACCGCCAGGACCCAGGCCAGGGCAATTATCAGTCCCATTCTTCCCATACGTCCTTTCAATTCCACGCCCCATATGTCCACGGCAAATACCCCGTCAATCCCTTGCGCTGGGCGGCCGCTTCCGGCGTTTGCGTAAATACCGTCCATTCCCCGGCAATCAACGCCTTGCCCGCCGGCACAATGTGGTCGCTCACTGTCTTGTATTCAGCTCTCAAAGCATCAACGGAAATGTCTTGCCCATACTTCGGATGATGCCCCCACTCATAAGCCAGCCCATTGATGTTCGCGCCCATCGCGTGCTCCCAGCCCTGATTATGCAATATCACAGGCTTGCGCGTGAACTCATGGTAAATACTGGCCGCCGCGTCGCATACCCACGGCTCCCAAAACTCCGATACCTCCCAGCCTGCGCCCCAAAAGGGAACCAGCGGATCGAGCTTGTTCACTACCGCCTTGATGACCCTGCGAAACTCATTGGCATCCAACTGTGCATATTCCGAACCCTTGTTACAACAGTGCCCCATCGGAATCGGCCAGATACCCCAACCCTGAATAATCGCCAGGCAATACGCATACCACCGGTCTAACTTCGCCTCGTCAATCTCTCCTCGATACTTGCCGCCCATCGTAGGATATGTTCGGCTGAAATCATTGGCAATATAAAACGGAATGCAAGTCGCGCCAACCGACTTCTGATAATCCAACATCCTCACAAGCTGGTCCACCGGCGCATTATCTTCCAGAAAGAACAACGTGTTTGTGTAGCGGCCCGGATACGTGTCAAACGTCCCAATCCCGTATTTGTCAGCATCGGCGGCGGGATACAAAAACCGGCAGTTAAACACTGTCGGCATGACAGGCAACGACGCCGCAAACTCCAGCGAAGTCGGTGGCACATTGATGAGCGGTTCCAATTTACTCATGGCTCCATATCCTCCGGTTTTCGTTTCTTCCACAGCCACCAGCCAATAGGCGATTGCACCGCCAGATACATCGTCCAAGCCAGCGTCTTCCTGCACCCCAAATAAAGCATGATCTCCTTGAATACCGCATTCGCCTCCGAAAATCCTATCGGCCGGCCGCCAATCTTCCGATGCGCGCACAGCCAATCGTGGAACAGCGCGGCAACGCCGTAAGGATTTTCCTGCGTCCCCGCTGGCGGATACAGCCACCACAACACCCTCGGCACACTCGCAAAATCAAACACAAACCCAGGCCGCACCGTCGAAACCTCGCCGCCGGCCGTGCGATAGGATAACGACGATTGCAACCGCCAATTGTGCGCGTCAATGTATTCAAGACACAAAGGCCAGCCCGCAAAGCGCTTCTCCGGATCAGCGATCTTAAAGGTCTTAATTTCTGATGCCCCCATTTTACCCTCCGTCTTCCGTTCCTTCCGTCCTTCCGTTCTTCCGTCCTTCCGTTCCCTCCCCCGCTGTGATCTTCTCCTGCTTCCTCTCCCATTCCCTATTCGCCGGATGTCGGAGCGGAGCAGGAAAGCATGGTCCTCTAAAATCTGCTTGTCATGCGCGTCCGAAATCAACGGCAACGCTTCCTCGCACTGCGCCAGACATGTCCGTAAGGTCGCCAAGTATGTTGGCTCGCTCATTTAACCCTCTCGTTCAACCTCGCCAACTGCTCTACCAGACCTCGTAATACTTCGGTTTGTTTATCCTGGCTTTGCCGGGATTTGTCCGCCATCCTAAATGCCAACCAAACGCTCCAGCCGGCAAGGACGATCAACGCCATTGTTACGGGCCATTTTCCGACAGCCTCCAGACTTTCAGGAGCGACAGGCATTTGCGCGATTACTCCCGCGGCCACTGTCGCTCCTACTCCAACGCTTTCGAGCAAAACCATATCTTTACCCGCCCTTCCTTTTGTCGTTTCGCTCAAGCACAATCATCCAAATCCACAAGCCGATCATTATCGCGGCCATGCTACCGGCCGCCCAGAATGCCGCAATAAGGTCTTTCGTTATGATTATTGGCTCCATACGCGCCTCCATGACTTCGACAGCCCACTACACGCGCCCCAGGCCAGTAGGACAGGCGACGCTACCAGCACCAGCACCAGCACGAGCGCCAGCAGGCTCCGGTGAAACTGTTCAAATTTGGTTTCAGGGGTCATGGTTAATACTTTATGATGTAGTTCAAAACGATAAACGGGGGCATATTCTCGTGTGGAGAGTTACTCCCCCGGGATGACGTCCAAATATCCGGGTCCCATGAGGCGGCAGCAGGATATTTATAATCTGAACCTGCCGCAAGGTTATTGACAGCGCCGCGGTGGTTGTGCGCGTGAGCTGGCATCTGGGCAATGGTAAGCGTAACTTGTTCCTCGCCGTCAATTTCACCTACTGTGCGTAATGACAAATCCGAACCTTGCCCAGCGCCTACCACAACACGCGATTGCAGGTTCGGTAATTTTCTCACGTATGTTGAAGACTGCCATACGGGACCCAAGGCTTCATAAAGCGCGGGATAAGCAGAATTGGTTATAGCCCGGCCATCGCAGACCATCCAGCCAACAGGTATATTATTGGTCCCCGGCCACTGCATTATGCAACCCGCCGGGACAAGACCCGGACCGCTATTCGGTAGCGTAACGCTTTGTGCTTCGATATTCGCCGCACCAGTAATCGCCGCCCCTGCCATATTCAAATTGCCCTTAATTTTCGTTGAGTTCGGTTCGGTGTTAGTTATATTTGAGCCAATAACTACAGAGTTTGATGCCGCAGCAGACATTGCTCCAATAGCTACGCCATAATCACTACCACTTGCACGATTGCCTATCGCTACGCCGTAATTCGTTCCTTTTGTTCCTACGGAATTCCACACTAATTGAGAATCAGTGCAGCCAATAGCAACGCCATAATCGTGTCCTCGCGCTGCCGTTCCGACAGCCACACCAAAACGACTGCCTAATGTTTGGCTACCAACTGCTATGCCGTAATTTGTGCCTTCCGTAAAAAAAGCATCCTGATGGCTTGAACCAATTGCTACACCATAGTTTTGGCTTTTTGATCGTGTTCCACCTGCTACGCCATAATTTTGCCCGTAAGTTGATAAGCCTACTGCTACGCCATAATTTGTTCCATTCGCATTATTTCCTACCGCAGTCCCCCAACCAACGGAACTTGCGCCTACACCAAGTGCAACTGCGGAATCTCCGCTTTCAGCCCCCCATCCAATAGCAACCCCGGTTCCATCGCCATAATCCGCTTCATAACCCATTTCAACACCTAAAGCGCTTTTTAACAACGGCCCATATCCTAAAACCCTATCCACTCCCGTCAAATGCGATTCCACATTACCTACGCCCGTATAATTCGTCGGTTGCAGGGTTACGTTTATCTCGCTCGCATTCGTCGTCCCACCCCCCGTCGGCCAATTCGTCCGGCTCACCCCGCCAAAAATAACCGCGTTCGTCTGCAAGTCGAACGTGCCGGATAACCATACTTTCTCGCCATCCGTCTGAACTCCCGTCCAGGCAATAGCCCGCACCCCGATCAACATGATCAGTCCAATCAGTCCGATATGTCCAATCCGTCTCATTCCTCTCATTAATTGTCCCTCCGCAATACTTCTACCCAAGCCGACCCATCCCAGGTGAAGCTAATCACGTCCCCCAGCCCTATCTTGAAGTTCGGCACTACCGCCGTATTCGTTAGCGTTACGGTGTCTGTGTCGTCCGTCCCACGTATGGTCAACACCTGCCCTTCCGTTGCTCCATCTGCCACTGTCGCCGTTACCGGCGCACTGTCGCCAACTACCTTGACATTCGCCGCCGATGCCGGCACCGCGCCGCCTTCTGCTATCGTCTCCACGGCGCCCAACGTCAATACCATCGTCCCGCCAACTTCCAGCCCGCCATTCAACGTCAGCTTGCCGGCCTTCGCTTGTGCGCTGTCATTAGTCAACAGCACACCAGTCAACCCCGCCGAACTCAAGTTTGTTAACGCACTGCCATCCAACGCCGATAACACTCCGCCTGCCGCAAGGTTTGCCGCATTCAGGTTGGTTATCGCATTGCCGTCTATTGCACTTGCCACCGAGCCAGGCACAAGATTAGCCGCATCCAAACTTGTCGCCGCCGGCAGGTTGGTTATCGCCGAGCCGTCAACCGCCGGCATAACTGTTCCAGCCTGTAACTTCGCCGCATCCAGCGAAACTATGCCGTCGCTGATAATGTTCGTCAAACTGCCGCCATCGTCGGCCGCCAGCTTTTGCAAAGCCGCGCTCAACCGCGCGTCGTCCACCGTTCCCGTCAGGTTCCCGGCAGGCACATTCGTCCCGGCACCCAAGTCAAGCGCCGGAATAGCCGTCCCCGCCTCCAGCTTGGAAGCGTCCAGCGAAACTATGCCCCCGCTCGGTATGTTCGTAATGCCCGCACCGTCAATATCAGCGGTCTTCCAGTTCCGCAGATAATACGTCCCCTGCCCATACAGGTCCCCGTAGCTCCAGTTTGTCCCGCTACCATCCGAAAGCACTCCGCCAATCGCCCATGCCGATCCGGTTGTTGCCGCCACTATTCCAGCCACCAGCCATAATTTCATTCTTTTCATCGCTCGTTCCTTTCTGTTTGTTTTTACTTATCCACCCTTCTCATTTCCCGCCACGCGCCGTCCAAAAACACAAATTGCAAAATGTCATTTTCCTTGAGGAGATAGTGC
This sequence comes from Dehalococcoidia bacterium, assembly GCA_041653995.1. Lineage (NCBI taxonomy): Bacteria > Bacillati > Chloroflexota > Dehalococcoidia > Dehalococcoidia bacterium. The sequence continues at coordinate 10,799 of JBAZEK010000007.1, read as the reverse complement.
AATTCACAATCCAAAACCACTCCCGCCCCGTTCGTCAGTTGTATTCCACCGCTCGATGCCGCGCCCCGCATATACATCATCATCCCTTCCGTTATCCCATTCGTCTGTATCTGCGGATTCCCCAGGCTGATCAGCGTATTCGTCGTCGTTACTACCAGGTTTCCATACGGCTCTATCGTCGCGCCATTCGTTAAAACCTGCTGACTGCTCGCCAGAACCACATAGTTCGACGCCCGGACTGTCCCCACTTCCCAATCCCCACCGATCCCCACTCTCCTGAACGCATAGTTCCGGATCCCGTTCATCAGGTTTTCACTGACATGACAAAACTCCGGCGCCGGCTGTTGCGGATACCCCACCGCATTGCTCGATAACGCGCACACCGGCGCATACCCGACGACCATACCCACACGCGATGTTCCGCTCTCCGCATAGGCCACATCCACCGTCACGTTGATCGTGCCGGCCGCCACTATGTTCGTTATCTGCCATGCGTCCACATCCCCCAATATGGTCTCGGTAAACAGGTAATGGCCTGCCTCTATGTCGGTCCCAACTCTGCCGGCCACCGAATAATCCCGAAACTCGCCTACCACCCGGTAACTTGTCCCGGCCGTCCATTCGCTCCACGCTGTGATTTCAAGCTCACCCTGCACCAGCGGCTCCGCCGCCAGTGCCGCAAAGCAAGTTATCCCTAAAATTAAAAAAAAAATGTTTTCATCAAAACCCAAATCTGCAATGGTTAATTGTTGCCGACGATAGTCCCTGCACTATCATTCGATTGAAATTGACGGTATCCAAACTGCAACTCGCCCCGGCGATCAATGCCCCTGTGTCTTCCCGATACGCCTGGAAGATCGCCCCCCATCGGTCCGCCGCGCTCGCATTCGCCATGTCGCTCGTCCCTGTGTCCAACGTAAAACTGCTCCCATTCGCGCCATTCCACCGCACTCTCATACTCAAGACCCTGATAGTCTCCGGTATGGCCACATACAATGTCGTGTTCGTCCGCGTTACGGTTACATTGGTCCCCGTTGCCAGGACTTCAACCTGCTCGTCCGCCGTGTCCAGCGCCACGTAGCGATACGCGAAGTTCGTTCCTTGCGCCCCTACCGGTATCACAAACCCGAAGTTGGCCGCATTACTGCTCCCGATATTCGTCACCATCGCCGCACTGCCTGGCGCACCGTTGCTCGTCCACGCCACCGCTATGCTTCCTGCCACGCCGTCCACACCCGGACTTCCCGTCGCTCCTGCCGCCCCATTGCTTCCTGCCGGTATCATAAATCCGAAGCTGGCCGCGTTACTGCTCCCCACATTCGTTACCACCACCGCGCTCCCTGGCGCCCCGTTGCTCGTCCACGCCACGTCAATGGTGGCCGCCGCACCATCCGCGCCATCTGCACCCGCGGGACCCGTAGCACCGGTCGCACCCGTCGCCCCTGTCGCGCCCGTCGCACCCGTCGCCCCGTTGCTTCCCACCGGTATCACAAACCCAAAGCTGGCCGCGTTACTGCTCCCCACATTCGTTACGCTGGCCGCACTGCCTGCCGCCCCGTTACTCGTCCACGCCACGCTGATCGTCGCCGCCGCACCCGCCGATCCGGCCGCCCCGGTCTCACCCGTCGCCCCTGTCGCGCCCGTCGCCCCCGTTTCACCTGCTGGTATCACAAACCCAAAGCTGGCCGCATTCGTCGTCCCCACATTCGTTACCACCACCGCGCTCCCTGGCGCCCCGTTGCTCGTCCACGCCACCGCTATCGTCGCCGCCGCGCCATCCGCGCCATCTGCACCCGCGGGACCCGTCGCACCGGTCGCACCAGTTGCCCCGGTCGGACCGGCGGGCCCGGTCGGTCCCACTATCCCGCTCGTTACCGCCACGCTCCCAATGTATATCTGCTCCGCGTATATCTTCCCGGCAACGTAAACGTCCCCATTGGTTATCTGCTTGATATACACATCGCTCACTACCGAATTAGTCAGCCCATTCCCGTATATCCCCAGCGTCACCGTCTGCGTCGCGGTCGCGCTTGCCACAAAGTAATTGCTGACCGCCGCCGCCGCTGTCCCTTGCAATACCAAGCCGTCCACCGCCATCGTCACTGAACCATACGCCGTGCTCTTGCTGAATCCTGCCAGATAGAGCTTATTCTGCCCTACCGCCACCTCCCCCGTCACTACACTCCCTGCCGTCGAAACCAGCCCGGTATATATCCCTGTCAAGTCGCAGATGTTCGCCCCGGTCGCCCCTTTCCGCCCTACCCGCAACCCGTCAATAATACTGCCGCTCCGGATAAACCGCCCGCTCACTCCGTCATAAATCGCCACATCCCCAGCCGCCACCGCCCCCTTCGTTGCCACAGTAGGATAATTTTGCGCCCAGCATGTGCCGGCCACAATCATCAGCAGTAGTGCGTTTATTGCTTTCCTCATGCGATCCGTCCAATCCGTCCGGCCTCACTCCGAAAACGGCTCAATCCTTACCACCCCAGCCTCACCGCCCGCGGCCTCAATGAATTTCGCGCATTCCACCGTCCGCCGATGCCAAACCATCGGCGCGCTCGTTACCGGAAAATACACCCCGGCGCCCGCGCTCACGGGATCCGTGCCGTCAAACGTCGCCAACACCGCCTTGGTCTTAACGCTGACGTAAAAATGGCTGGCCTTTGCATGTAGCGCGGAGGCCTCCACTACTGTCCCGCCTACCGCAATTTCTTCGCCCAGCGCTCCATCCCCCGTCGGCCTCAACTGCCCTTCCAAATTCACTACTCTCGCATTCATGTCTTCCCTCCTTGTTTTGTTCCTCCATCAACCATTGACCATCATCCATTAACCATTCCGCAAGGTTATCTTCCAAAGATAACTTTCCTCTGCACTCCCTGTTGGTCCACTATCCTCTCTTCCAAACTCTGCAACTCGTTCTCCGCCCGCGCCTCGGCCTTCGCGTGTTCTACCGGGTCCAGCACGTATTCCGCGTGCGCGCCATACTTGATGGCTGTCTTCAAAAACGCCGGAAAATCTACTTTCACCCAATAGTCAGTTTCCGTATATGGGTTCCTGTTACTGTTTACCTGGAGCGCCTTGTAGCTCTCGCCGCTGGTCGCGTAATAACACAAGTCCCCTATCGCATAGGCTGTCCCGGCATCCCATTCGGTCAGTGAATACTCCGGCACTGGCGGTCGAAACCAGATCCACGGCCGCGCAGGCGCCTCGTCAGCATTCACCAAAAGCGCGTCGCCATATAAAGCCACATCCGTCACTAACCCAGCCTTCCGGTATATCCGCGGGTCCTTCTCAAATACGCAACTCCCCAAATCTACCGCCCCAATCTCGCTCTCGCCTTCTTGCTGAAAATCTATCGTCCTTAGAAACTTCTCGCCCACTTCTTCCCACCAGTTCGTCTCCGTCTCCGGGTCTTGCCCCACATTCCCATCCTGTAAGCTCACGTAATACTTGTCATCCCCTTCGGATGTCTCAAAATATACCTCGTCGCCCGTTGCGTAGTTCAACGTCACGTCCCAGGCCGCCCGATATTCTCTCTGCTCCGCCAGCATGATCTCCGGCCAGAATGTCCTCTGCCATGCCGCAATCATCCGCTCGTTGATGTATTCGGCAATCTGCGCCATCTGTGCGGCGCTATAACTCGCCGTCAGCGGGTCTATCCCCCGCATCCGCACTATCGCCTCATACACACTCTTTATCGTGCAGGTTTTCATAAAAAATCCGTCCGATCAGTCCGATATGTCCGAACGTCCTATTTCCGTCTTCCGTATTCCGTCGTTCCGTTCTTCCCCCACACTTTCCGGTATGTCACCTTCCCCAGCCTGTTCCTCATCGCCTTCACCGTCCGCGCCCCATCCTGTATCCCAAACTCGCGCCGATCCTGGTCTTTCCAGTATTCTTCATCTTTCATTACGTCGCGCCCGCACCCGTCCACCGCATTCATCACCGCCACGGTGGAAAGTTGCCTTTTCAATCGCCCGGTCTTCCCTATCCGCCGAAAGTCCTTGCGTTGCATTGCCAGTTTGCCGTCCAAGACCCGCGCCGCGGCCAACTCCAACCGCCTGCGCTCCAGCACCGCCCCCATGTCCACCGCCAACCCCAGCGCCTCTCTCGAATATCCACTCATTTGAAATCTCCAATCTGAAATGTTAAATCGCCTTTGCCGCCGCCGGCCTGCCCTCCATAGCTCCTGGAGCGAAGGAGGGCAACGCCCGCGCCCCGCCTTCCCGCCCAATCTGCACGTTCTCCCCATACTGTTGTGCCAATACCTGCAATCTCTGCAACCGGCTTTGCATGATCGCCAGCTTATCCGGCGCCATGTCCTTGTAAATGTCCGGATTCATCTGCTCCATGTTCTGATATAACTGTAACCGCAACTGGTAATTGATGCTCCCATCGTCCGGCAGGTCCGGCTCGGTCCCCGCCCGAATCTCCTGGTATGCCTTGATCTCGGCCAGCGCTTCCGCCTGGTTGGCCTGGTCCACGTCTAACAACGCCGCATCGGCTAATTCCGGACTCAACCGCCACAATAACGCGCTCACTATCGGCGCGGTCTGGATGGTCTTGTCCCGGTCTATGGCCAAGAGCATGTCCTTCACTATCCCACCCACTTTCTCTAAATACTCGGGGTCCAAGTCCTGTGGATTGAATTGCAAATCAATGTCAAATTGGCCTTGGATTTCTTCCCGGCTCTTGAATACCTGCTGGCCTTGCTTGTTGGTTATCCGCGCCAGCATTTCATCAGGCATATACTGTTGGCATAGTTGGAATACCTGCGTCAACGCTTCCCGCAAGTTCATCAGCCACCATAAAACCTTGAATTCCCTCTGTAGTTGCACGATGTCCGGCGCCACCTCCGGATTGGTTCGCCCGAAATACTCGTCCATTTGTCGCCGCATTTCTTTCATCATGTCCACGACGGTCTTGGGATACGCTGGCGGCTTCATCCACTCGAAATCACCGTCCCGCTTGGCCTGTAGCTCAATCAACGGCCTGATATGCAAGGCACCCATTCTCTGCCGGTTCCGCGTGATTATCGGCGGCACTCCGGCTATTTGCGCATGGTCCCCAAAGCTGTCGCAATAGAGCTTCATCAGCCCTTGATATGACCCCGCCAATTCCGCTAAGCCGCGCGAATCGCATAGCCGGCTGGTCAGGACTTCTCGCTGGAATGCGTGCCCGGGATACCCGCCATGCGCATAATCAATCAGACGCCGCTCGGTCGCGGCCTCGTCCACGTCGTAATGGAATACCACAAAATACTTGCCCGGCACTCCATCCTCATTCGTCGCCGTGTAATAGGCCGTAACGATCTGATATAGCCCTTTGTAATGTATTGCCTGGCGCGTTACTATGTTCCCATTCTCATCCCTGATGTATTCCGGAAATGCCGCCACGCTCTCATGCCCGCCTTGCCGGCTCCCATCGCTTTGCCGCTTGCCTATTACGGCCTCCACAAAGCTATCACTCCAGCCCTGGCTGATCTTGCGCTCGATGATCTGTGTCTTGGTCAGCCATTCGGACTCAAAATAGACCCGCGCTTTCTGGAATTCAGTCGTGTTGAGCGGGATATACCAATCCTCATAAAGTCGCTTAGCCTGGATGTCCGGCCCGTTCTGCCTGACATACGGCACCGGAAATTCCGCCGCGCCGCGCTCTCTTAATTCCTTGATCACCTTCTTCGCCCGCGCCGGCCGAATCCCCAGAAAATACTCCATCAGCTTCGCCGTCAAAAATTCCTCGCCCAACTCCTTGCTCGCCAATGCCGCCTTGAAATCCTCCGCCGCCTGCATCGCTTGTCTTTGAAGATCCGTCCCATCTGTCGGATTTGTCTGGCCGCTTTCCTGCAAAACGTCCATGACATTTTGCAAATACAGTTCCATCAACTCATCCGCCGTCAGCGTCTCCATCTTCAACGCCGTCTCGCGCCGCCAGGCTATCCCCAATAACCCCACCGCCGGACTGTCCCCACTCACGTAATTCGCCAATTTCAGCAGTTCCCGAATCCACTTGACGCCCCAATAGTTCCGGATCACCCACCGCATCAAAATCGCCATGTTCCCGGCCATCCTGCTGTCCGTGCTTTCTATGGCCTTGAAATTGATCTGCGCCCGCATTGCGGCCACCAGCATCAGCATCACGTCTTCGTTGATCAGCATGTCCGCTATCCGCACCCGCATATCGCTGGCGCCCTCAAACGGCGCCGGCTCCTCGTCGTCATTCACATCCGCATGTTTTAACCCGTCCGCCGATTGCTTATCCCAACGACAAAAACGGGTGGACTCCGTGTCCACCCGTGTCGCCCAAATCGTATTCCGGCTCTCCGCCACTATCTGATCCACTTCCGCCTTCAACTCCGTCAAAGTCGGCTCGGTAACAAGGGCGTCCCCGCCATCCGCTTTAACTTCGTCAATGGGTCTGTTCTCGTCTGGCATTCGGTGTCTCCCACTTTCAAAATGTCATTCCCGCTTTCGCGGGAATCCAGCCACCAGGGACCCGGGCGCTTACCGCCGCCCGGGCCCCCGTCCTTCGATCAGTCGGATCCGTCCAATCCGTCCGATCTCTTGCCTTACCGTATCACCTTGAAGTAGAACCGCACTTCGCCGGCCGTATTCTCGCTCAACGCATTCTCCGAATTCGGCGTGAACACGAAATCAATTGCGTCATCCGCCGTATAGACCTTGCGCCCGGTCGCGCTGTCCGTCAATGCCGTCACCCGCGTCTGCGATTCGGCCTGAATCGTCACGCCGTCAACAACGTCATCCGTGGTCGTTCCCAGCGTCTTCGCCGCCTGCACCACATTGCTCGTAATACTGGTCATGAAGTCGCCAGTCTCTAATGTCGCGCTCGCCAGCACATCGTCATTCTGCGCCGTTACTCCTGTCAGACCATCCGCGGTCTCTAATGTCGCGCTCGCCAGCACGTCGTCGTTCTGCGCCGTTACTGTCGCAAGGACGGTGAATATATTAGTCACGCCGTCAACAACATTCGTAATGTCAATCGTTGTATATGTTACGTTCGTCGTCGCCGACTTCGTGGTTGTCGCCACATTCGTTCCAAACGCCTGCGCTGTCGTTGTTACGTTCGTCGTCGCCGACTTCGTGGTCGTCGCCACATTCGTGCCCGCTGGCGCAACGCTCGGCGTCACGCTATCCAAACAGTCAATCTCGCTGGCAACCGTAACCCCCGCCAATACCGTGGCCGTGCTAAGCGCCACATTGGTCATGTTCGTGCTTGTCGCCGTAGTCACACCCTGGTAGGCGCGCCCAAACTTACTCCAGACTTCCGTTTTGTTGCTGTCCAATTCGGTGCTGTCCAGATAAAAGTCCGGATCCGAGCCATCGCCCACGATCACGCACACGCTTCCTGTCGCATTGTCGCCGGCATTAAAAGCCGTTACCAGCTCCATGCCGATCAACTCCACCCTCTGCTTGGCCTTGACAGTGAATACCGTGCTGTTCGTCTGCGGCGTGTCCACGTTCGTTTCCGTCATGTCCGCATACGTGAATGTCGCCACATGCGTCGCCCCGACAAAGCCGCGCTCCTGCTCCAATACCGGCCGATATGACGCTCCTTGTAATAGACTGGCGCCCATTAACAGAAATGTCATTCCCGCGAAAGCGGGAATCCAGTTGCTTTTTCTTTTCTTCATTATCCTGTTTCCTCCCGGTTTTCAGGTCAGCCCGGTCCGGCACTCGCCGGACCGGACCCTTCCTTTATGTCCTTGTTGTCCTTTAGGTCCCTTCCCTCTTAGCTCGCAATGTTCGCCATACATTGCCCGGTCGGATTCAGGCACTTCAGCAGATACACGGCGTCGTGATACCCGCGCGGCCCGCCCGATTTCCTCGGCTCAATCCAGCTTGCCGGATTGTCAAGGAAGCACAGCTCCCACATGTCCATATCCAGGAAGTAGCCGCTCCGGGAACTGTTCGCCGTCACGGCGCCGGTCCCTTCCGTGCATAGCAGATACCAGCTCGGGAATACCTTCACTTTCCCGGCATCGAACTCAAAGAAGTCCACCACGCGCATGAGCTTCTTATCCTCGGCGTCCAGGTTATAGCGCGTCAATGCCTGGGCTGTGTTCACGTCTTCCACATGCCTCTGCGCCCACGTGCTCATCTGCGTTTTGAGCTTGATACCCACATACCCGGTCAGGTCAACCGCCTCTTTCTTCTGCGTGGCCGCCGCCTCCAGCATGGCCTCCATCTCCGCCGGCAGGAATGCCGCCAACGTGCTTTCATACACACATGCACTGTTCGGCCGGTAATTCGCGGGCACCGGCTTAACCGATTGCGCGCTGGATGCCAGCCAACTGCCTACGCCGCGTGAACGATATGGCGTGGAACCCGACTCCACAGCCATGTCCACTGAACTCAACAGCTGTTTCTCGATCATCTGACCGAGCAACAGCGCGTCGTCTTTGGCCTGTTTGGCTTCTTCTTTCCCAGGCTTCACACCATAGGTATGCGTCAGGTTCGCCAATCGGCTTACCATCCAGCCTTCGGTCATCAGCCACATGGCATACGCCTCGATCTGCTCGCGGTTGGTATGCGTAAACGTGGATATGTCCGTCCCGTCCAATATGCCTTCAAACTTACGGTCCGGATATACCTGCACCGGCCATGAACTCAACATGTTGTAGGGCTTCTTGCCCCGCTTGAGTAGCCGTGAAAACGGCACCTTATCGCTCTGCGCGATAAAAATTGTGTCGCCCACCTCCGCCACTTTCAATACCTGATCAGCTTCATAAATTCCCGGCATAGTAATACCCTCTTTCTTGTTTAGGGGCCGCCCTGATCAGTCCGATCCGTCAAATCAGTCCGAAATGGGTCAGCCTCCAAAGATTTTTTCGAATTGTTTTTCCAACGCGTCCTTGTCTCCCCCGGCCGCTTGAAACTCTTTCGAATCAAAAGCGGCTTTCCCTTTGCTCCCGGCGCTTACCGGCGGCTTGCGCGTGGCGCCGTTGGTTTCCGGCAACTTCGGCGGCTTGGGATCCGGCGTCTTCGGCTTTGGTTTGCTTGCTTTCTCCAACCGCGCCTTCCGCCCCGCCGCCATGTCTTCGCGCATCAGTTTCGTGCGTTCCAACCATAACGTCCGGGCCGGTCCGGCTACGTCCAGCAGTTCATCCTCAACCAACGCTTCCCGCTCCGCCACTTGCTGGGGCGTCATGCTTTCTTTGGGGTCCGACCCCTCATATCCGTCCCGGTGTGTCCGTAACCACTTCTTCCACTCACGCAGATTTTCAAACCGATTCAGCGTCTTCGCTTCTTCCGGCGTAACGTATTCGGGATCCAATCCCAACTTCATTACAGCCAGAACATGCTCGTCCTGGATTTTCACTTCCAAGTCTTTGAGCCGCGCTTTCGTCTGTTCGGCTTCCGATTCCGCGTTCTTCCGCTTGATGTTGAGTTCATGGATGCGCTCGTTGATTTTGGCTTGCGCTTTCACGCTCAACCCCTCAACTTCGCCTTCCTTGATCTCATCTTCAGCGCCTTCGTCTGATCCGTCCGATTTGTCCGATTTGTCCAATCCGTCAGATTCGTCCGTCTCCGCCGGCGGTTTCTTGTCCAGGTCCGCCGCCTCTTGGCTGGCATCCCCTTCAAACCCCGCCGTCAGCCTTCTCTCCAGCGTGTCCACAGCTTTTCCGGTCTCGGTGGTAGGCTTCTGGTCTTCCGCCTCACTCGCCTCGCCCGCACCTGCTGCTACAGTGTCTTCAGCTTTCGCATCCATGATGTTCCCCCATCATTAAGGTTTATCCCTGCGCTTTGCCCGACCGCGCAGTATGGTCCTTTTCTGCCTAAGATTTTCTACACCTTTTTCCCCTACTCAATACCCCGCGCCGCCAACTTAACCCTACTCGTTGAAATCCCCCTCATTAGACCCCTGTAAACGCAAAAAGACCGGGGATTTCTCCCCGGTCTTCTTTGATCCGTCCGATCCGTCTGATCAGTCTGTTACTTCTTCCTCGGCTGCCGGCGCGTCCCGCGATTCCCAACCCCGCGCCCACTCCCGTCACGCCTGCGCGTTCCGCCGCAAGCCCCGCGCCCTCCGCGTCCACCTCCACGTCCTCTGTATCCTCTGGCCATTCTCCCTCACCCCCTTTCGATCACCCGGCCGATGCTACAACCGTCTTGCATAATTTCTGCGATTGGTGCCTTTAATGTGACCGCTTTCCCGCATCGTGCACATGAAAATTCAATGATGTTACCATCAAGTGAAGGATACCAGTCTGCGCGCATATTGTCATAAAGTTCCAGCTCTACTTCACGGCCGCATTCTTCACACTTCAACCGCAGACCAAGCCACCATGGCCTCCAATCACTTCTTCCTTCATTTATGAGTTTCATCTATCCTCCTTTTTTCTGTGTCGTCTGTCTTCCGTCTTCTCCGGTCCGTCGTCTGCCGTCTGCCGTCCGCCGTCCGCCGTCCGTCGTCCGTCTTACCCTCCCCTCTTCCTCTCATTCGCCTTCTGCACTTCCTTCAAAATCTGCTCCTGCGCCTCTGCCAATGCCGCCAGGCACCCCGCCCGGAATGTCCGCTCCTTGTCCGATATCTCCATCGTCATGATCAGTTCATGCTCAATTTCTTCCATGCCGGCCAAATAAGCCAGCACCGCCACCAATAGCGGCGTCTCGGGATCCACCGCAAAGGCTTCTGCCATCTTCCGCGCGCCCATTACCGGTTTAACCGGCACCACCCTATTCCTTTTCCAAAACATCATTCGGCACCCCCTTCGTAAATACCCTGATAATCTCTTTCGTCACATACCGCCCGCGTTGCTTCCTTCTCCACTTCAC
>JBAZEK010000006.1 GCA_041653995.1 Dehalococcoidia bacterium | reverse complement strand
TAGAATTTACGCACTTTCGGGGGTCTCTTGCCGCCTTTCTCTAAAGTCTTTCGGGGTGGAGTGATTGCGAGTATCATACCTCTTGACTAAGGGCTTGTCAACGGGTATTATGGAAATATGACGAATACAGTGGTGTCTTTTCTACTGAGGCAGGGAGTGGCCATCGCATCAGAGGTGGTGCGGGCCAAGCTGGTGCAGGGCCTTTCCCAAAAGCGGTCCGTCGAGATGGAGCGCCATGCCAACAACCTTCAGCAAATAAAATCCCCGGCCAGGCCGGTCGCGGCCACCGGGGTAAGCTATGGCCCGCCGGCAATCCCGGCTGAAATACCGGCGAAAAACCAGTCTCTCCTCCTACCTTCAAAGGAAGAAACCGTCAATGAGCTGAAGCGCCGGCTCGGCAAAGAATTATACCGGGCGGAACTCGACCTGGTTGAAGGTTTGAAGATCGCCGGCAAGCCCTGTGATTGTCTTGACCATAAGCATACTCTGATGATCGAGGCCGCTGCCGAGGAGCTGATCGCCCAGGACCCGGCCAACTCGGTCTACCGGGATATCATAGACTGGGTCCAGACAAACCGGCCCAAGCTCGCGCCGGCGGCCATCGCCAGCGGTCAGTATGACCAGGAGTATCCGGTCATGGCCGGCGAGTTTCAGCAATTCCGCAAGCGGGTATTTTCTACCCTGGCCGACCAGGACAAGGCGCCGGAAGAGTGCACCACCTGCCAACGCATCGAGAAGGTACTCACGGAGTACAAAGCCCGTAATCACCAGCAGCCGGACTAGACAGCCCGCATCCCCAGCTTCTACCCGATAACCTCACTTAAAATAACAAAAACTGACTAAAATTTACCAGACATCAATTTACCTCTCGACTTTTGTGCCACGCTCAAAAACCTATTGACATACATCTATATATGTTGTAAATTGTGCTTATCTCTCAATTCAGTGATTAGTCTAATAAGACTATCGTCCAATGGCCGAATGGATAGCCAGCGGACACCAGAGTACCTTAACAAAATGATGTAATCCCAAAAACCGGACGTTATAGCGTCCGGCCATTACGGATTATGACTGACAAATGTCAGTGCGATTAGGCTCTATAAGGCCGAAAGTGCGAAGTCTACATCTATATAGGTTATCCACTCATGCGGTATGACGGACGGAAAGAAGATTGACATAATGAAAGAAGTACCGAATTACATCGTTTCGCTGCTTGACCCCCGTCCGGTGCAAGCAAAAAGCACTCGCAGGGTCTGGGGAATGTCGCTACAGGATGTTGTCCTACCGTTTTTGGTTGCCAGCAACGTAACTGGTAAGAGCGCTATCCCGCATGATGCGCTAGGCGCACCGGTTAGACTGGCTTACGATAAAGACGGCAGCGTCAAATTTTCCAAAGCGGGGAAACCGACTACCAGAGTAGCAAAGCCTATCACGGATGCGGTTAATCTCATGCGTGATAACATGGTTGCCAGTCTGCAATCGTTTACCGGCGAGGTTGTCAAGGCTCACAAAGAAGATTATGTCAAAGAAGTCGCCGCTTGCACCAAAGCGGGGAAGCCCGTCCATGAACATGATGAACGCAATTTGCGTACCGCTATGGCCGCCCGTCAAGCGGCTGAAATGGCCGCTCAAATCGAATCAATCCCCGAACAACCGGAAACCGAAAAAGTCGCTGCCTAAATACAATAGTCCGTCATACCGCATGAGTGGATAACCGGAAAGTGGAACATTATGTCTAAATGGCTTACACCAGAGCGTAAGAGTCTGTTATCCAGAATACTGGCAGACTACCTTGACATAAAGCTATGGCAAGTCGATATAATGACTGGTGAATACTATTGTCCGGCCTATGAACAACGCACCAGACCGCTAATCCTAGACTGGCAAGCGTCCGATAGAGCGGACATCCGCAACGTCTGGGAATATGAGCGCAAGCTCATTCATACGCTTAATGAGCGTCAATATCCTTTACGTGGTGAGTTTAGCGCCATATCTAGGGACATATACGCTCAAGCACAACCTCTCTATCATATGGCCGGAATAGGATTATCGCCATTGACGCTTAAACCGTTTGCGCTCATACGCCTATCCAGTACCTATGTAGGATTACACGTCAATCTAGGCGATACACTCAAACGAGCGTCAAAAAACCAGCGGCGGAAACACTTGCGATATGGTAAGCGTTTACCGGATAACATCCAAAGTGAGATTGACTTGCTATGTCGTCAAGCAGTAAACCACTGGCTAGAAAACTAATTTAAAAAGCGCCTTAGCTTTAATGCTAGGGTGCTTTTTTGTCTTTTTCCGATACGTTCCGCTTTCCGGTTAGACTAGGCCGTCTCTTAAAAAGGGACGGCCTCTTTTTATGCCTGTAATACCACCAGGTTAAACGCCTGGTAGAAGGAGGAGGTTCTATGAGCGAATACGAAGCGATACGCACAGCCTTCCCCGGTGCTTCCAAGGATGATATTGATACCCTGGCCAAGCACCGAGCCTTCGTCCATGAGGTAACATTGTACCTTCAGGACCAGGGCTACATTTTCGGCTGCGGGTGCAAGGACGGCTGCCCACCGTATTGTACCTGTTAATATAGACCAGGGCAGGTGTTAAAGGTCTTCGACGGCCGGCCCATGCGACAGCATCAGCTCGGGATGAAATCATCCCCGCTGCGTGGCTGGTAAGAGCCTGTCACCTGCCCTGGTCTATGTTAACAAGACATAAAGGAGGTAGATATATGGCCATTAACCCTATCACACAGGAGGCAGCGCAGGATCTATATTACGCCTGCCGTGCCGCCGTGGTGAGTCTTATCGGCGATGAAGATTACCAGAGATTCAAGCCGGTGATAAACAATCTGACGAGTGCTATCAATAAAGCGGAAGGGAAGGAATAATACAATGAATGAATACGAGGCGGTGCGTGCCGCCTTCCCTGCGGTAAATAATACGAGGAGGTTCAGCAGATGGAAATCAAGCTCGGCGACCGGGTAAAGACGCCCCGGTTTCTGACGGTACGCATCGCCGCTATGTTCGAGAGCGTCGACCTGGCGGAGTCCTGCGGCTTCACAGAGGGAACGGATTTCCGCGACGAAGATTACCACATACGCGGTAAGCACATCGGTGAAAACCGGATGGTATTCGCGGCCGCAAAAAGGACACAACCATAATCCGCGGAAATAAACTCAGGAGTGTAAAATGGCCAAAGTGATGGACCTGTTTGAATACAGGACGGTAGATACGAGCACGACCGAGGGCCTTGACCGGGCCGAGAAGTTGAAGGAGACCGGGTGGGAGATTTACTCGGTTGGATTATACATCGTCCAGTTCTACAGAAAGGTCGGCGTCATCAACGACGCCAGCTAGGTAATATAATATGGCAATATGCAAGAGCTGTAATCAGGAAATGACATCCGCCGATGGATGTACCTACGGCTTCCTCATAGACTCTTACGGTAAGCATGTCCAGCGATCGACCGAAAACTTTGGCGAGCCGGACGGCCGGTGTCACGACTGCGGAGCGAAGCATGGACAACCTCACCATTACGGGTGCGACGCCGAGCGCTGCCCGAAATGCGGCGGCCAGCTGATAGGCGGCTGCACTTGCGGGTGGACACACCTGGCCCACAATTAACCCGGGTAAACCGGGAGAAAGGAGGGAGCTGTGACATGGCATAACTTGCCCCCAGGATGCACGGGCTGCGAGCCTCAGATAATTGGGATTACCGAGGAAGATGAGGCTATCTGCAATTCCTGCCCCTACTGGAACAATGAGCTTGGCGATTGCTCTCCTCCAATGGGAGAGTGCTTGCTAGAAAGGAGGACCACACATGGGCGAGAAGATTGAAGTCCGTCTCCAGGAAGGTATTACGCTGGAAGGCAAATTCGTCATGCCATCTGTCCCGGCGTTGAGAGACAAAGGCATCTTCCTGGAAGACGTACACCGTACAGATCTTACTTACAGCACCAGCGGGGCGATCCCCCTGGCCAAGCTCGTCTTCATCCCGTACGACAGTATCCTCTATATAGTACTGAAACAATAACCGATTAGTCCCTGCTCCTGCTCATCTCCCCGGAGGTGGGCAGCATGGAAGGACTAAAAAGGGGGATAACATGATTAAATGGGACCTGACCAGGGAGGACGACGCCCTCATAAGGGCCATCGCCGATAGGTATATGGCTCTGATGAAGGAGATGGGGGCACCCCGCTTTGATGACAAAACGGGTGTTGTCATGGATATTACCGCCGTACACCTGAACGGCACACCCCTGAATCTCGATAGCTTGCTCAAAGCCGAAAATAACGACTTCATGCACGACGTCACCGGCATCCGCTTTAACCTCGACAAGAAAACGGGCACGCTGATGAATTGCTTCGACCCGCGGTATGCGAGGTAGAGTAATGAATCAGCCAGTTAAAGTAGAGGAAGGTAAAACCTTCGGCTGCGACGACTGCTTCTTCTACCGAGGTTATCGATGCAGGCTGTGGGAGGTGAAAGTGGAAGACCCTCACAATTCCCACTGTGTAAGCCATCTAACGGAGGAGGAGGCCCTCGCCAGGGGCTTCCGGAAACGATAATGCCAAAAGGAGCATTATGAAAGCAAAACGATGGCCACCCGAAGTAGTATGCATCATCAACCGCAGGTACCGGCAGCAGCGTGCCCGGGAGAAGATAGCCCATGCCAAGCACGTTGCCCGCCGGCAGCAGGAGGAGCGGGAGCGCCGGGCCTGGCTTGAGGCCGCGGCAGAGCGGCGCCGGCAGGAATGGCTCGCCGATCCCCGCCGGCAGCAGATCCAGCAGCTCGTCAACGTCCTGGTCGCCTGGCTCTACTCGCATCCCATGTATAAACAAAGGGCTTTGTTCCACACCATATTCGGCCGGCAATTAAACGATTTCTGGGACCTGACTGGCTTCAATATAGTGAAGTTTGACGAGCAATTTATCAAGCCATCTGTAGACGAAAGCACGAAGCAAGCCGTACGCCGTCTATATGGTGATAATGCGGTAGCTTTGGTTTATGAGCTAATTGGCAAACAGGAGGTATAAGATGCCCATCTGGACTAAAGTGGACTCGGCCGTACATCCTTCCGGCAAGCGCTATGTCATCTGGAGGCGCTGGGAGAATGGGGTAGCTATTTACAACGCCACCTGTACCGACGCTCCCCCGGCCGTTGATGATGGGGGCTATCCGAACAAGGAGGCGCTATTCCGTCTCAAGAACATAACTTGCGATATAAAATAGTCTGCGTAGACTAAATAGTCTAGCCAGACTAACCGCTCGGGCGTGCTGAGCCCCTGGGGGCGCCCGGCATGCGGTCGATCCGAGGAGTATGAAATACCGGTTAAATTAATGAATAAGGAGACAATAAAAGCATGAGGAAAAAAGAAGGAACATTCAAGGGTACCTACCCGGAGAGCGCCAACGGCAACTACAAGGTCGTGGACACGATAGGCGTACCCCACCCCTACTGCATCGGCAGCAAGCTCGTCGCCTTCGCCGCAGACCGTCACAACGGCATCCTGGGGGAAGCTGCAATCGAAGACGCGGAGCGGCACGGGATCCACTGCGAGATCTGCAAGGAAAAAATGGGCAAGCCGCTCTCATATGCCGAGCATAAACAGGCGCTCGTCATCGAGAGCAAGGTTGAGATTGACCCGACTCCTAATGAGCTGAAGGAGTACCTGCTGTCGATCAAGGAAGAAGCTGAGAAGAACGGCTACGTCGGCTTCGCCTTCAAGAAGTACGAGCCGCCGAAACCGCCGCAGACCTGGCCCGGCTACAAATTGCCTGACGGCTTCCATCTGGGGGATCGCGGCTGCGGCTGCTTTCTGGAGCCACCTGGCCACCCGACTTATTTCGTCCGTCCCATCTATAACAGCAGGGGGGATAGCCCATCGCGGCCGCCCTATTACAAGCTGAGCGGCACCGGCTACGAGGACCTGGACGACCTACCGTTCACGCCCATCCCCTACGAAAGCCCGAGAGTGAAAGAGTGGGAGATTAACCTCTACCGCCACATGACCCGTTGCTACCATGACGAGTCTATCGAGGACAGAGACAAGACCATGATATTCCCGGTGCCATATTACAAGCTCAAGCATTTCCTGGACGATCCGCGATTCAGCGAGGAGTGGCGGATCAAGGAAAGGGCCGCAATTAAGCAGGCGAATGATGCTGTCATAGCGCATGCCCTGAAAGTGGCCGTGCCGGAGAACCACCGGGCTTACCTTGCTGTCAAGAAATACTATCCCGATGCCAAGCCGCGGCTGGAACTGATCGGCAGGTCCAAGTTCCCGCCGTCTTCCAACTGGTGGACTATCATGGAGGAGCGGCCTACCCCGGACAAGTGCCCGGGAGAATACGGCAAGCCCCATCCGGTGAACGGCGACTGGTGCCAGTTCTGCGGGTGGATGGGGAAGAAGGAGGCTGATGAGAACAGCGACAAAGCGTAAGCTATGGGGACGCGCCGCGACGGTCTCCGGGCTTAAGATATGCGCCAAGCTGTTGGAGGATGCCGCGGAGGCCGCCGGCGAGCCCGTCGCCGACCCCCTGGTGGGCAAGCTGCAGGAAGCCCATAAGCAGCTGGGGCTCATCATCGAGGCCAATCAGATCTACCGGATGCCCAACAAGCGGCTGCAGAACATGATCAGCGCCACCCGGCAGCGGGTAGAGGCCATGCTGGACATGTCGAAGAGACTGCCGATCACCCAGGAAGAGAAAGCCCTTAAAGGGAGGAGGGAAGGAGGTGCCCGTCATGCCAACAGCCCTAGAAGACCCCTTCGGGGATGATTTCGACTTCTACTATGCGCCGGTCTGCACCGATGGTTTCTATGGCCAGTTTCCGGATCAGCCCGGCTCTATATCAACACTCGACATGGAAGTAGGGATAGCTGGACGTACATTGCCCGGCTACTTTCTGAATTAAAATGAGAAAGATAATGGGACAATGCCAGACCAGGGATCTCGTTCACCTGCAAACGATGGCCGACCTTAAAGAAGCCGGCCTGGACGCAGAGGCCAGGCGCATGGCCAACAACCTGAACAAGAGCCAGCAGTTGGCCCTCTGCGTCCTCGTGCTGTTCAAGGATAAGGGAGTCCCCGTCGACGAGCTGAAAAAAATCAAGGAAGTGCTGTTCTGGCAAGACGGCGACCATGTTTTCCCCGAGTTCAAAAACTTCCAGCCTTTCACTGCATCCACCATCGTCAAGCTGGGATGTTCCAGCTCTGTCCCCCTGTTCTTACGCAGATAATTATCCCCTGATATCAAGTAATAAGGAGGTCGCACATGAGCAGAGTATTTGTCTACGACGGTAAACGCATCCCGGATCCGGACCCTACCAAGACGCCAGATGAGGTAAAAGGCATCCTGGCCGACTTTTACCCGGAGCTGTATTCCGCCGAGATCAAGACGGGCAAGGACGGCGAGGATACGGTGCACGAGCTGGTGAAGCGGGTGGGCACGAAAGGTTAACACCATGGCCGAGAATATTGACATCGTCGGTATCCTGCGCAAGGTGCCCGAGAAGCATCTCCTCATCATCGAGCTGGCCAACTCTATCCCGGTGGTAAACGGCAGCTTCGATGCGCTGGTACTAGCCGAAAGACAACTGGAAATCAAAATGGCCGCGGATGAGGCGGCTGCTTACGGCACCAATACCCTGAACGCAACCAACCTGTTGCTCTCCCTGTTGAAAGAGCAGGATAAGGGGGATTAACTTTGTGGGACATCGACTCCATAATACGTGAAAACAACCGGGTGGCCTTGCAGTACATGGAGCAAGGCCAAGACAGGGCGAAAGCGCTATATCCCCAGCCGGAGTATTGGCCCCTGTCCTTGCTGACAAATAAGCTACTGGCCGGGCCTCCCGCTTTGAAAGTCATCATTAATATGCTGACCGAATTCGGGAGTCTTGAAAATTTCAGACGTTTGATCAGGGAATTCCTGCCTGATAAAGAAAAGGAGATCCTGCGTGAGCCCCTGAGCAGGCGCATCTACCGTTTCCGCTACTTATTCGCACAGAAATATTACCCGCTGCCGGACAAAACGGACAACATAGGATATTTTGCCGATATCATGCCCATAGACCTCCTGGGGCTGTCCTATGACACGTACCATGAGATTGATATGCGGCCGGGCTACCTGCTGCTGCTATCGCTGATAGTATATCCCTACCAGGGCAGCGAGAGGTCGTTATCGTCAGAGGATTTTTACGGCGAGAAAGATGCCGGCCGTGTCCCCTTGCTGGGCAAGGTCCAGCAGATGATCGGGAAAGAGATAGCCCGGCGGATACCGAAGGACGGGTGGGATCCCGAAACCCTGCATAAGTTTACCGACGGCACCAAGTATGACGGTTTGGGGGGCTTCGCCGACTGGGCTACGGGGCAGACCGGCTGCGCCATGCTGGACTTCAGTTATTCCGGCTGCCATTACGAACAGGGCAGCTCCGAGCCTGCCTTCGAATGGAGCATGAATAATGTAGAGCGGCTCACCCAGGAATGGCCAAGGATGTACTCTATCCGCGCCAAGATAGACCGCCTGGCGGAACAGGTTGAATACAGCACGGCCTACTTCAGTGAGATGCTGGAATTTCTGTTGCAGAAGACCCCGGCAGGCTACAAACCGGATTATAGCTACGACGAAGAAAATAACTGGTGCGACCTAGAAATAAAACTGGAGGATGATTATGAGGAAGATTACGACGAAGAGCCCGCAGAAGCCAGAGCCTAAGGCGGCGTTCGCGATCGCTGTGCCGGAGGAGCTGGGTGTACCCCCGGACCCGCTGCGGATGCGCCTGGACTTTCACCACCAGTTGACGACCTTAACCTTTTTCGATAATGATAAAACGACTACCCGGGTGGTCGATGCCATGGACATTGCCCATGCCCTGGCAAACGACCTGACCTACGGCAGCGGCCTGCTGCCGGAGAATACGCTCTGGTGGATAAATACCCGCAGCGGGCCATTGTACGCCCTGTACGAGCCGCCGGCGACCCATAAGCTAGCGCTGGAATACGACGTTCACAAAGAGCCGCGGAGGTTCACCATACCCTTACCCGGGTTAATTTTCCTGTGCCGGTCCGGGCTGCCGCCTTACGTCTTTGCTGTAAAAGGCCGCCCGACGAAAAACGATGACATCTTTTATAAGGCGCCGCTGTGTAATATCTTCACCGATGGGAGGTCATGCGGCGGTAATACGCGATACCCGGAGAGGGTGACGGAGATCCCCCGGCACTTTCTCTCCTCCTTCTTCTCCGCCACTGCCGAGCTGAGCGGCCGCTCCAAAAAACATCCCAAGAATATCGTCGCGCTATGGAAAGAACTGGACGGTAAAAAGGAATACCCCCTCGATGACCTGGTGGAACAGGGGCAAATCTATCAATTAGCGGCAATAAGGTAAGGAGATTGCATGTACACTGTTGAGCCTAGGGATATAATGCAAACCGGTATGCCCGATATCGTTTTGGTAGGCTGCGGCGGCACCGGCAGCCTGGCGGCCGAGGGCCTGTGCCGGCTTGGAGTTAATTCCAAACTGACGCTCATCGACCCTGACCGGGTAGAGGAGCATAACCTCCGGCGCCAGAACTTCTATGAGGGCGACGTAGGCAGGTTTAAATCCGAAGTGCTGGCTACCCGTCTGGCCCGGCAGTACCGCCGGCCGGTGGAGTACAGCGTTCTACCGTATGAGGCCGACATGCTTGATGGCACCACACATGGCTTTACCCATAAAGCCATGCGGAAATTCATTATCGGCTGCGTCGACAACGCCGCGGCCAGGATAGAAATCGCCCGCAAGATGCCCACGTACAGCTGGTGGCTCGATGCCGGCAACGGACACCATTCCGGCCAGGTCTTCATCGGGGACACCGGTACCTTGGAGGGGCTCCATAAATCGTTCGAGAGCTTCTACAATAACGTAAGCCATCTGCCGCTGCCGTCCTTGCAGCAGCCGGCACTGCTTTTGCCTACGGTTGAGCCGGTAAGAAGGGACTGCGCTGAAGCGGTGAGGGACGAAGAGCAGAGCCCGGTAATCAACCAGGCCATGGCCATGCTAGTGGTCGAGTTCACCCACCGCTTTCTGACGCGGAGGCTATCCTGGATGCAGGCGTATATAGACCTTGATGCCGGCACTCTCAACACGGTCGCTGCCACGCCGCATGCCGTGGCCAAGATGCTGTCGATGAAAGAAAAGTTCCTGACAGAAGAACGCTGCGACCATGGTCGGGCGTTCAGCCAGCCGGAGAATGAAGGTGATTAACATCGCCGGCTACCTGGTGAACGCCCGCGGAGGCCTCCGCGGGGATCCCGGTCTGGGATACGATTATATCATGGCCAGCAATGGATTATTCATTCGAGCATCCAATAAGCACCTGGCCGCGCAGATCCGCATCGCCCCGGCCGAGGTCCGGGGCCTGGCGCCCCTCGAGAGAAAGGTGGAGCTGCTGCACGGGCTTATCCCCAGGCCCTTCTACGACCTTGCCGTAAATACGATGTATGTTAGCAGCGAGCGGGAAACCTACTTCGCGGTCACCTGGGAAGGGCAGTACCGGCTGCGCATGCCTTCCCAGCAGCGAGAGGCCGCCCACGTGGAATATACCGCCTTAGAGAATACTGTGATGGATATCCACTCCCATGGAGCGATACCCGGCTACCACTCGATGACGGATAGCAAAGACGAGCAGGGCTTCGTCATCTCCATGGTCGTGGGCCGGCTGGACACCCTTTTGCCGGAAATAAAATTCCGGCTGTCAGTCTACGGCTACTATTACCCGCTGGAGAAGTGGGATATATTTGGAGGTTAATATGGAAGAAAACATCCAACCTACGGTAAACGAGCAACCCCAAGCTCCGCCGGCCCCGGCGGGGCCTCCGCCTACCTTGTCAAAGATAGTAATCACACTGAAGGGGCCCAAGGCCGTCATCGGCGTCCAGGCCGAGGGATGTGATCCCTACACCGATACAGCCGACCTTACCATCGGAGACAGGGATATCGTCGATGTTCTCCGGAGTGTTATAAACAGCGCCCTGGTTCAGTGGGAAACGGCCCGGACATACCCGAAGTTCGCCGGCACTCTGCCGTCCCAGGTAAAGGTGCCAACCCGCCTAACTACGCCATCACCTGTAGAAACTCCCCGGCGGCATACAACTGCCAGCCCGACGGCCAAGCCCGCCGAGCCGGCGCGTCCGCTGCAAGGCTCCATGTTCTAGGTTAATATTTCCTGCAAAAAAGGGTGGACTAGTTTCCCAGCAAAACCATTGTATTTTAGTCCACCAAAATATTCACGCGTAAAAAGTCTTGTAACTGGAATACTTTCAGTCATATTTTACACTGTCCTTGTCATTTTCGTGCCAAAATATTAGTAAAATAGGTGGTCGATTGAAATAGGGCGGGAGGGAATGTCAAAAGAAAGGAGTAATAACTTGCACATACTAAACCAAGACTTAAGGGATGCACTGAACCTTCTCCAGAAAGTCCCTTCCAAGAAATCAGCAATAGAGATAGCAAGGAATTTCCTGGTTAAAGACGGCAGGCTGACAGCCACGGACCTCGAGATCGCGGTTATGATTAGCATGCCGGGTCTGGAAGGGGAAGAATTCATCATCCCCGGTCAAATGCAGAAGCTACTCAAGACAATACCCGGGTATGAAATGCTTGACATCGGAGTCGGAGATCTGCTGACGGTAACCTGGTCAACCGGCAAGTCCAGCTTCAACAACAAGGCGCAAAAGCCGGCTGACTTCCCCGTCATCCCGGAGCTCGAGGACACGGCCTCGGACATCATCGACGGGGATGCGCTCGTCAATGCCATGTACGAGGCCTTGCCTTACGCCGCAACGGAAGACAGCAGGCCGACCCTTCAAGGCGTATCCCTGGTGCCCCCCGGTGAGGGGGAAGAGGGGATAGAGGTTTTTGCCGCCGACGGTTTCCGGATGGCCTTTAAAAAGCTGGCACTCAAACTGAACCTGGGGGAGACAAAAATCATCCCCCCGAGAGCGGTATCGCTTTTGATGGACATCTGGACGCGCACTCCCACGGAAGCCCGCCGGACAGAGAGCCTCATCGAGATGATCACCGCCAGGCGGCAGATGGTGGTCACCACCAGTTCGTCCAGGAAGGTGATAAAGTTCTCGTTCAACAACATCACGTTCGTGGCACAGCTGATAGACGGAACGATTCCCGACTACAAGCAGCTAATACCCAGCGAGAGCGCTTCAACGGTCAGCTTCTTCGCCCAGGACTTCGCCGCCGCGCTCAGGCGGCTCGGCACCATAGAACCCAAGTCCGGCATCATCCGGCTGAAGTGGGAGAACAACACATTATCCCTGTCGGCCGAGAGTGAGGATGAGGGCACTAGCGAAGAGACGATCCAGGCCAACGCCGACCAGCCCGGGCGTATCGCCCTGAACATCAAGTACCTGGACGAATGCTTCGGCAAGAGAGAAGGCTTCGTCACCATGGCGACCACCACCAGGGATGCACCGGCGAAGTTCCAGCAGCGCGGCTCCCCGGTTATCCTGATCATGCCCATGTTCGCCTATTGGAGTGACGAACCTGCCCAGGAGGAACCGGCTGCCGAGAGCGCGCCGGTCGACGCGCCTGCCGGCGAGGAACCGGAGGAAGAGGTGGAAGAGGGTGGAGGTGAGGAAGAGGTGGTGGTGGAGGGCTAATCATCAAGTCAGAGGTTATCGCAAGATAGCCTCTGGCTCGTGTTACTATAAATAATATGTCAATAGTAATACAAGCGAGAGGCTATCGTGAAAGTAAACATTTCATTCACTAGCGGCTGGGAATTGCTCCCCGCCTGCTTTTCCCGAGAGGACAAGGCGTTACTCATCTCTTTCGCTCGTCGCACCAGTATCACGAATATAATAAAAATATGCCTGATAAGAATAGGCCTGCGATGGCCGCCGGCGGCGGCCCTGGTGCTATTTATTAATACCGACCAGTGGAAGAGGGAGCAGGAGGATAGCAAATGAGAGACCGGCGGTACAGGCTCATGACCAAAGAGCAACTTTTCTGTAAGGCTATCAGCACCGAGGAAAAGAAGGCGGTTGAAAACGCTGTAGGAGAAGCAACCGGGATCCCCGCTGAGCCCGAGGAAATCTTGAAAAGCCAGGCATTAAGGCACTTTCTTTACCGGCTCATAATTGACGGTCCCGAAGATGCGGACCTCCTCGACAAGATGGGAGACTACGCCGCCCCTTATTGCGATGGCTGGAATGCCTGCCGGCATATCACCAGCAGCCCGGAATGCCTTAAGGCTCTATCTCGGAACTGACCGGCTCTTCTTTCTTATCGCAATCGAATTTCAGCCTGTCGTCCTGGATGGTAATCTTGCATTTGGCGCCCTCGTGATAAGCTGATGGCACCGCCCCGTCTCCACTAGATAGCACCTCCCGGGTAAACCTCTCGAAGCCCTCATCCGTCTCAATGTCTACCAGCTCGACCTGGTCATCGAGGTACCCCTTCTCCACCAGCTCCTTCACCTCTTGACACGGGACGCAATTCCTCGACGTGAACAGGGTTATCTTTTTTCCCATAGCCACGCTCCTTATAAAACTTCGGTATGCATTCCTTCATCTGCTGCAGCAGCTCCGGCTTGGAGATCCCCTTTTTGATATTGCAATATGCCAGCGCTTCCTTGAAGAGGGTCTGCTGCGGCTCCTCCGGATAAGCTTTCGGCAGTTTCTTAAGCTGAACTCTAATTGTCATATTAGTAAACAGGGGGCGCTAACCGCGCCCCCTGTTCCTCAGCAAGTCGGCTCCGGGCTATTTCTTCATCTTCGGAGAGACGCAGTCCTTCATCTTTTTCTGAAGTTCGGACTTGGAAATGCCGGGTTTGATCCCGCATTCGCTGGCTACATTCCTGACCTTCTTCTGTTGGGGGGTCAGGGGGTAGTCGCGGGGCAGCGCGGCAATGTAGAAGCCCTTGTTGCCGCCAACGGGATAGGCAGCATCGCTAGCCTTGTACATCTTCGGGCGACGCTTCGGTGCAGAATAGCCTACCAGAGATATAATAGACATCTGATTATCTCCTTTTGAGCTCTGGCCTTCCTGGTCTTAACTGACCTTATTGGCCTTGTCGACCGTTTTTACTATGCTACTTTTCAGGGGAAATGTCAATAGTTACCCAATCCTTGCAGTTGGGACACTTGATGCGCACCGCTCCCCAGGCGATCGCCTGGTAGCCCAGAAAGCGGCCGCAGCCGGGGCAGCGTATCTCCTGGGCCGGCACCATCCTTTTCCCCAGGTCCAGCGCGAAATCGCCAACATTCCTGTCAAGAGATACTTTCAATTTACTCATCTGGACACCTGCACCTCATCAGTGAATTCATCAATGCCGCGGGAAGGCTATTGATGTTGGATACCTGGTCCATGTCGATATTATCGACCATGCACTCGGTTAATTTCAAGTTTTCCTGCTCGCAGCTGACCGGCTTCTTCGACCGCCGCGGGGCCGCCGTCTTCGGAGGCCTCGGCAGGGAGCACAACTTCCGGGCTTCAGCTTCCGTCTTTGCCTTACCGGAGCAAAGCTTGGAACCAATGCAGAACTTCAGCCGGCGCTCTTCCACCGGCATTTTACCCTTCATAAAGGGAGACATGCAGCTGTTATACTTCGCTCTGTCCATCACATTCCTTCCCAGGCTCTCTGGCCACGAAACCTACCTCCGGCGCCGTCAGGTGTTCTTTCCAGATCTCGAATAATCCTTCACCCTCGGCCGTATGACAGCAAACCTGCTTGTTCTGGTCGATGACACAACTGGTGACCAGACCGTCCTCGAATTCAGCCAGCCTTACTACCTGGGGAGACCCGGGCCGGCGCAGCTCCACCGCCTTTTTTACCCCGGGGATATCGCCGAAGTATTTTTTCTGGCACTCCTCGCAGATACCGTGGGTCACCTCCTTGTTTTCGTAAGGAGGCTTCTCCCCCATCTCCTTTGAGCACCAGGCGCATTTTACGATCATTAATCCAGCCCCAGCGCCACCTTTACACTCTGGTATCTGTTGGCTATCAGCAGCTTGCTCGCCTGATCGCCGGCGAATAGCAGACCGACCCTCTTCCCGTCTGTTGTAAAAACCAGCGAGCCGGAGTCGCCGCCGGCGCATATATTATCGCCCTCGGCAATGAACTGGTTCTCAAAAATGGCCATCCCCTTTTCGCCGTAGGAGACGTTGATTGTCACATCAACCTGGGTAATCTCCCCATGGGTGAAGCCGGTGGTGCGCCCGCTCTTCAGCACCTTCATCCCCAGCTGAGGCTCCACAACCTCCTCGGTGATCGGTCCGGCCTCAAGTATCGACTCGTCAATGTCCTCTGTCCGGTCGGGCCGGGCGATAGCGCAGTCCACGCTGTTCGTCAGATTTACTTCCACGGCAAAACGCGTCGCCCGGCCGAATAAGGCCAATATCGCGTTCAAGGCGGTTGCGATTGCCCGGGAAACAGGGCACTTGCTGGGCATGCCCACAAAGTTGATTGGTATATAACCGGAGAGCTTGGCGAAGCTGTCCATCTCCACCGTTCCGCTGTCATGCGGACCGGGCTGGAGGATAACATCTCCGGTAACGGCATCGCCGCTGTTGGCCAGGACATGGCAGTTGGAGAGAACATAAAGGACGCCAGATCTCTTGACATAGCATCCCAGCGTGCCGGCGGTGATAAGGTGATGTCCGATGGAGACGCCGGCCGGCGCCGGCCGATAGCGCCCTGTGTGGCTGGGGGGATCTACCAGGGCCTTGATGTCGCCCACCTCTATGACGTCAGTTGCCTGCCCGTCAATAGCCTGGGGGATGATATCCCTGGCGGCGAGTTGTGCGGCCGGCAACTTCTTCTTCACGCCGACGACGATGGCCACCTCGTCAGTCCGGACCCCGTCGACCACCTTGAACCCCCGTCCGACCGAGACGACGCCGGGCTTCTTTTTAAGCTCCGCTACGACTTTCTTGTCCACTTTTTACCTCTTACAGTTTAGCCTTTACAACCACATTGGCCAGTAAGCATGCTGGTCATATCCTCAACGAAAGCCCTGTCAAGGTCCTCGAAAATCTTGTCCAGATTCTCTCCGGTCTTCAGGTGACTCTTCACTGCCTGGATATAATCGCTGTCCTCTGCGCTTGAAAGCACGTTGCCGACCATTTCAATGGTTTCTACGGTATCCTTAATATAGCACCGGCTCGCGGCCTTGTTTGCTGCCTCAAGCTCTTTGCCGCAATAGTTGAGGAGGTAATTCTTCACCCTTCCATCCTTGATGCTATTAAGCACCTGAGCGACCCGTTCCGATACGTCGAAACTGACCATCTCGCGCTCGAATTCTATTCCTGGCATATGCCACCTCCTAAATTTTGTACCTGTACTCGTAGGGAGCTGCCAGCCCGTCATCGGCAGCCTGGTCACTGAAAACTTCTATCCGTACCGGGCCGTACATCTCCCAGGAGAAAAACCAGAAGAATAAATATATCACCGGGCCGTCAACAGCTACCGTCCAATCATCAGTGGCCACCATCCTCTCCGCCCCCATCAGCGTCTCATAGGCCCGAACCGTAACCGTGGCCGCGATGTTGAATGCCGAGAGCAGCATATAGGCTTCCTTAAGCATCCACCACTGGCCCACGGCGCCAAATGTGAACAAGTCGGCTCCGGGCTGCCCGCTGGTAGCCACCCCCGAATTCCAGTTGGCTGTGGTAGCGCCGGGAACTATGGTAGGCTTCTGTACCAGCCATGCAAGCTGTCCGAGAACACTCATGCCTCTACCTGTTTATCGCAGACTTTACGAAGCTCTATCCAGGACTCGCGGACCGGCAGGGCCGGCAGATTCTCCTTTTCCATCCGGTCCCAGGCATGACATAACACCCAGGCCCGCGCCGCCTTGAAATCGTCGCACCGCGGCGGCTCGGCCGTTACAACCTTGCAGTAGCCGGGGTCCCGCGCCACCGGCTTATCCCCAGTGGCGATATCTATAACCTCCTCCACCCCCTTCTGGATGTTAATCCATTCCCGATTATTCGTGACTTCCTTCAGGAGCTTAAGGAGCTCGCCGACATGGGTCTTCTCCTCGTCGCCTATGCTGGTCAGCACCTTCTTGACTATCGGGACTTCGGTCTCTTCGGCATGGAGAGAATATTGGTTTATCGCGCCCAGCTCCCCCGCGATGTCTTCCCGCAGCGCCCTGGCCAGCTCCTCGTCTCCCACACCTGCCTCCAGCAAGACAGCCTTTTCCGGGATAATCTTGCCGCAGCCAAGCTGGCTTTCAAGCTGGGACAAGGCTTCTTTTAACTTCCACTGTTCGCGATTAGCTATCGCCTGCAGCAGCAGTTTGGCGCGGGCGCTCGGCAGGTCCGGGGTCGGGAAATCATCGATCTTCTTCTTTACCTCGCCAAGAAACTGCCACTCCCGGTCTGACAGCGGGCGCCGCCAGTCGGAGTCATCGATATTGCGGTTTATGCGCAGGACCTTCTCAGCAATATAGCCGCAATCGTAATAATTGGCTTCGTTACCCAGCTCGCGCACAATATCGCCGGCTGCTTCCAGCATCCATGCCAGAAACGCGCCGGCGTTGGTATCACCGCCCTGCATCCGGAGGGGGTTTTTCTCGAGGTTGGCGTTCCAGTATTCTCGCACCCGGCGGGCCTGCTCCGTCGGCTGGGGATAACCTGCATCGCCCATGGACGTCCCCTTCCCCGGCTTGCCGCTTAAAACCTATTTTGCGTCAAACTCAGGGTTTAGTCAAGAGGCTAATACGTCCCCCAGATTAACTCCAGCCTTTCGGAATTCTCCATGTTGTACGGGTAAGGAGGCTGATTCGCTGGTACAAGAGGCTGATTGCACTTGGAAAGAATCTCGCTGGGAAGTTCCATGCACCAAAAAGACTTCTGGCTATGCCCCCACCAGTCGGTCTTTATCCCGACATGATTGAGTATCCACCAGAGAGCGACGGCCACCACCCCCAGGTAATCGTAGGGGCGCATGCCGTAATAAAGATACAGGTAGAGAATATAATCCTCGAGGTTGCCCTGGGTAGAGGGCCTGGGGAAGACCGGCCGGTAGATGCGCATGTTCCGATGCTGATATTCACTCAGCAGGTGATGGGTGATCCCCTTGGAAGTCGAGTCGACCACCTGGTAATCATAGGCCAGGGTAAACCTCTGGGGAAGGCTTAGCCCAAGGGGGAAGCCAAGCAGCTCCTCGGTTTTAAGCACCTCCTCCCAGCTGACTTTCTTACCCACCATGGCCCAGTGCCAGGACTTGGCTCCGCAGATCTTCATCAGCGGCTTCTGGATACCCTGGGCTTCGAATGCCAGACAGTCGCCCACGCGCAAAGGGGGTAAATTTGCAACATTCCAGATATTAGACTTTACCATTGAATTGGCCTCCTCTTAAAGCAGATAGCACCTCGTCTTTCCCCATCCAGCCTTTCTGTATGAATTCGAGAATACCATCTATCATACGCGTTTTCAGCCCCTCCAGCAGCTCCGGCGCCTGGTCCGGGGTAATCGGCCGGATGTTCCCGATAGACCTGTCACCGGTAGGATCCCAGGCCGAGCCGAACGGCTTACCCGGGTCCCAGTCGATGGCATTAAAATAGCCGATGTGGTCTATCACATGGCCGGCCCCGTCCTTGATGGCCCGCAGCGCCGGGAAACGCCGGCCGCACGTCGGGCAGGTGCCGTAATACACCGTGGCGGTACTAACGTTTATCTTGGGGGGCGCTATCGCCGACTCGGGCAGACGCGCCGCGGCCTCTTTTTCTTTACGCTTCTTTCGTGCCATTACCACCCTCCTTCATATTAAAATAAGGACATTCTTTACCTTTAATCGTTACCGGTATAAGCGAATGAGTGCATTTACTCCTGAAGTAGTACGAACATTTGCGACAAAGTTTAATCCTGTACTTGCGGCTGCGAGCCGGGTACTTCTTGACAATCTTCTCCTGCAATTCCAGCGAGAACTTATCTGGCGCACTCATTAACACACTCGCGGAGGTGCCAGTAGCGCACCCGATAGCCACGACGAAATGGCCGGCTCTCAGATCTCCAGTTAAATCTTTCCCCGACCCTTATAAGTTTGCGGCACTTGATACAAAAGTGCCGGCCGCCTTCTACTGTCATATAATCACCATTTTCCGGCATTTACTTCTTCTCCTCCCAGACCTGGATCGCCGGCTCCGGCTGCCATAGCTTAACTATGGGGTGGAGATCCAATACCTTCGCATCGATATCCATGGGATCGGCGGTGTAATAACGCTCCGACATGTCGGCGGACCTGGCAAGCTGCCAGCGCATGAATATCTTGATATCCACCGGCGCTATCAACGGCTTTAGCGCCGTGTTCACCGTGCGCCTGAAGGAATGCCAGCCAGCCCCTTCCTGGTGCTCTATTTTGGACATATAGCATATGCGGTAAAAATAGTTGGTCATGAGGTCCGGCTTCACCGGTCCGTCAAGGCTAGACCTCTCCAGCAGGGGAATTATGCCGTCGGCCAGGAGTTGCCAGCGCTTCTGGCTACCCTTCTCAGCATCCACATAGAACAGTTTCTTCTTGAAATCGAAGCTCTGCCTGGACAGAGCGGCCAGCTCCCCCCGGCGCAATCCGTATATGGAGGCGATGGCCAGGTAGGGCGCATACAAGGGGTCATCCCGGACAGCCTTTATCATGGCCTCGACCTCGCCAAGCGTGAAATCGGGATTAACCACGTCCTTGGCATCGAAGCGCGGGGCATCTCTTTTCCCCATGTCCCAGACCGGCGAATCCTCCTCGTCGATCTTGTCGCGCTCCATAAGCGCCCGGGCCGGGTCGCTGGTGTCCACTTCTCTCCGGCGCTGTTTCTTATCGGCCTCGTGATACACCTTGGCCGCATCGAAGACGCGCTTGACGATCCCGTAGATCTTCCTGATGGTCTGGGCCGCATAGTCAGCCCGCTCCAGGTGCCTCATGAACGCATCGACGAGCACCCGGTTCCAGCTGGAGAAGGGTGTATCGTCGGCGTATTCCAGGAACATCTTGGCATAATACAAGCGCTCTTTCCGGGTATGCTCGGACGACCGCGACAGGTCCGCGGCCATCTGGGCAAGGATTTTGCTATCACGATCTTTCATTTTTAGTCCTTTTTCGGCTTGCAGGTTGCTTTCCGGGCTTGAATATTCAGCGAAACATTGATACCCAGAGTGGCCAGGGCAGCACCTCCCAGGGTCATCAGAGAAGCGAAGGCGGCCTGGCTACCCTGGCAGGACATCACCCCCAGGACGATGCACACCGTCAGCAGGATGATGCCTGCCCCACCGTACAAGGCAATCTCTTTAATGGTCACAATCGTCCTCCTTTTTTAGTCTATGTAGACTATTCCTTGCTATCTGGTATGAGGTAAACATCAGCGGGCATATCCGGAATTTTGCGGAGGTGTGTACGCTGCCACCTCTCCATTGCTTCGGCTTGTTGTAAGGCAGCCTCGACTATAAGTTCCTTGGCTCCTGCTTTTCTTGCCCTGAAAGCCCATTGTCTGACCACCTCGGGAGCGACTATATCCTGCCCCCGGATCAGAAATACCGGTTCATCATCAGGTATCTTATGTTCTGGGTCCTGGATTCGGTTGTAATCCTTTCTGGCGTGTATCATTGTTTTTTCCTTTTTCCTCCGATTAGTCTCTCCAGACTATTTCGTTTTAACCTCAGACTTACGCTTCACCGAAGGTCCCCCATCTACGTCTCTTCCCACTTTTCTCGCTGGTCACTGACTACCGTTTCCATTTCTTCCCTGAGTACAGAATCGGTCTTTAATAAAGATGTCCCCCTGTCCTGTAATTCAGGAGAAGCACCAAACAGCCTCATACCAGCCATCATATAGTCAGCGAGTTTCTCCAGGTCGGCCCCTGGAGGCCCATCAGAAGGCTCAATCTCGATTATGATGATATTTTTATCCCGGCTGATTTTCATTTTCCCCTCCGATTAGTCTCTCAGACTATTTTCTATACTCTTTATCTTCACAAGCAGAGCACAGGTCTGGCTTGACCCAGTAGCACCCGCCCTCGCAGGCATTAGCGTCGGTGCAACCACACACCCGGCAGGTGGGAAAGCCGGAGCAAGCCGAGCACCGGAAGCTTGAGCCTTCCTGGTACTTCACTTCCACCCAGCCGTCCGGGAGCGAGCCGTCTTCCTTGGCTTCCTCGATAATGCCACAGAAGCCGCAGGCGTAGCCGGTAGGCTCAGCGCCGGGAAGAGGAGTGACGTCCTCGGCCAGCAGACGCCATTTGCCCGGGGCATGCTCATAGATCGACTTCACCTTTAGATGGACGATTTCTCCCACGACAAATTTCCTTACTTTGTTGAGGTGCAATGTTATCATTCTTCCCTCCCGAATAGTCTTCTAGGACTGTTAATACAGATAGAACTTTTTAATCACCTCGTAAGTACCGGGCAGGCAATTCATCTCCATGATCTCTTCCGGAGTGGCCCATTGGCTGCCTGGGGGCGTCGGGGTGTAGAGCGCAGGAAACTCACATTCGTAGTAAAGAACTAAGTAATGGACGCCATCTTTAAAGATATTGGTCGTAGCATGAAGGAGCCGGCCTATTTTAATTTTTTGCCCATTAAGCTCTTCGCGGCACTCCCTTGCCAGGGCCTCCTCCGGATCCTCACCATACTCCACCATCCCGCCGGGAAACTCCCAGGTACCCACCAGTTCGGGATTGCGCGGCGTCCCCCTCTCGTCGTGCGACTCGTTTTTCAGGTGGAGGAGTATCCGAAGCGGGGGCCTGACATCTTTGATACAGGCTGCTACCACCGGGATGATTTCCTTATGTTCGCTCACATTCACCTCCCATGTCATGTTAAGTATACCGACGTTTTAGGCCGATTCTGTCAAGTGACCCTTCCTAATAGTCTTTGAAGACTATTCGCTTTTTTGTGCGAAACGATAAGCCCCAACAAGGTAAGAGGCGGCACACATGTACGATATGACCTCGATTTCCTTTTTTGTTGGTTTGAAGCTAGGGAATTTTGCGCTCATAAGAGCGGGCATGAATTTACCTATACCACTTGCATAAAACCAGGGGTAATTCTTTGCCCATTCATTAGCACGTTTAAGAAGAGATTCTGCCAATACCCGCCGTTCCTCTTTTGTTGTTTCTTTCATCGTCCCTCCGGGTATTCCTATTAGAATGATTTACGAGCGTATTATAACACTTTAGGAATGCTTGTCAATAGGCTCTCAGGCGTGGGAGGAAACGAACTTGCTAAAATGCGCAAGTTGTCAAAAGGGGGTATTGATGGTTGCTGATTTACCTGGGGAGGTTTTAGATTCTTCCGGTAAATGGTAACGGGCCGGTGGGTGAAGCCGGCCCGTTACCAAAGGAGGTGCCTTGGCTAGGAAGAGACTAATCCTTGCTCTCGCTTCTTATGACCGAGAGTATCCCGTCGAGCTTCCCTCCAAGAGCCGCCACATCCTTGTCCATTTTTTCTAAGCTTTTGCGGAGTTCGGCAAAAGCTTTCTGGCACTCGGGGAGCATCATCAGCTCCATTTTACACTCAAACTCCTCCTGCCTGCGAACCAGGTCCTGCCTTAGCTCCTCTTGCTCAAGATGCAGTTCTTTTTTTACTTTAACCATGTCGTCCGAGAAGCTCTTGATTTTCGAGTCGAATTTACTCGCCGCCCAGCTGCCGCCCCAAATCCATATTACTACCGATAAGACCACTGGCAGCCAGGGCAGTAATTCAGTAATGTCCATTTTCTATTCCTCCAAACTGCGGGGGACCCCGGAGTCAGTGTGTTGCCATGTGCTGATCGTAATAGTATTCGTTGTTGGCCGGTGGCGGATAATTAAAAATCATACCGCAGACCGGACAGATGAACACCCCGGACGGCTGGGGGGTAGTAGAGATGGACCATTCCTGCATGGCCACGAGGGTGTTCCCGTCGTACAGCCGGCACCAGACTCTCACATAGGGACTCCATGTCCACATAATCGGTGGCATGGCGAACGAATATGTTGATTGCCGCTCAGAATTGGCCGGTATGGTAATGTTGGTATCGGAGCGTGGCACGAAATCGATATCGGGCATCCACCTGACTTTGAGCGTCTTGGCCGCCGGCGAGCCGTTACGAACATTGGCCGTCATATTTACCTGGGTACCGTAGTTGGCGCTGACAGGTCCGGACATATTGTAGATGCCGGTCGGCAGTCCCGGAGCGGCCTGGACGTTTATTGTCCCGAGATCCTGCGACAACAGTATCCCGCTCTGGCCGTAGACGTTGGGGACGTAGAATTCGATCCACTGGACCACCAGCTTCAGCTTATATACCCCGGCCGGCAGTGCCTTGGTAATCGTCATTCCGGTCCCTTCCTGTGTCATTTCATAGGTTGCGCGGGCCTTATTTTGCACCTGCTTGGTCCCGTCGGATACCCACACACCCTTCACGGTATAGTCGCCCGCCCCGTGCAGGTAGTATGAAGTCAGGCTTGCTTTGGCGCCCACCGGCATGAGAGACGCCTTTATCGCGGTGGATTTGATGGTGGAGAAGTTAGTGCCGTAATCGCCGTACAGATACATATGTACCTGGTAGCAACGATCAGCCTTGAAGGGCAGCCGCAATGCGGCTTGTGCCCAGTATTCCTGCTCACTGACCAGCGACGACGGCATATCCAGGGATAGCAGCTCCGCTACGTCGTCAAACTCCGAGGATATCACGCCGGCCTCGCTCTGGATGGTCACCAGTAAAATGTGCTCATCCGGGTACTCGCTTATCGAGCCGGTGAAGGTCACGGTCTGCCCGGGGGCGATGGACTGCGTCCCCATGTCCAGGGCCAGGTAGCGAGGGTAAGGATCGCCGTTATTCTCCAGGTAGGTCTTTACCTCGCCGATCGGATGGGCCGTAGCCGTGACACCGCCGATGTTCTTGATCTTGACAGAGATAGGGACCTGCACCATCCCGCCGTGGGATCCGGGCTCGGTGAACTCAATCCCGGAGGCGTACTCGAGTGAAGCTGTCCCGCCGCCGGTCGAATTTAAGATGATGTCATACTGGTTGACGCCTTCAACCAGGTTCAAAACGTCTTCAAGCGTGCTGTAGCCGTCCCGGCTGCAGGTCAGGTTATAGGCCCCGGGCAGCAAAGACGTGAACTTGTAGCGGCCGTTGCTGGTGGATACTATACTCACGCCGCCGCTGAGTTGCACCAGGGCGCCGGTGATCGGGAGGTTCGTTGTCGAATCCCTGATATAGCCCTCGAGCGTGGCGGTGCCCGGAGCAGCCTCCGCTTCCCTAGACATGGCGATTGCCAGGCCAATGCCGGCCGCTGCAGCGATGCCCAATACAACGACACCGCTTGGCCCTTTCTTCGGTTCATTAGGTTTTGCCATTTCAGGCCTCCTTCACCCATTTTACGGAGCGCCGGGTAAAAAGGTCAATCCCAAAGCAAGGAAATAAGTATAATTAACCCAGGTACGGCGGCTCTTCCTGCTCGCCTGGTATCCAGTCTTTGCCCCAGAGGACATGCCCCGCCAGGACGCCGGCGGCCACGAAAAGCGCGCCGGAAATCAGCCATAAAACCAGGTGTTTCCACCAGCTGATACCGCACCAGAAGATGTCGGCCAGCATGACCGCGCCGAGGAAGATCGCCGCGGCCGTGCCGCAAATAACGCCGGTCCAGTGCGGGTGATAGTGCGCGAAATCGCGCATCATATACGTGAACGGCCGGCGATTCACCGGGTCGTGAATCCAGAGGGCTTCAATGTGAAACCAGAACCAGTAGTACCAGCCTTCGATTACGTCGCCGACCGACCGATAAACTTTCCAGAAGAGCTTTTTCATTTGGTTATCTCCTTCAGGTAGTTATCGAGTTTTTCCGCGTCGACCGGAGAGTTTTCGGTGAAGCGGTTTCGACTGTCTACACAGGCAAAGGCTTCGTCACAGTCGGCCAGCCAGAAGCGCCAGGTCATGGGCTGCAGCTTGCCCCAGGTGACGCAGATCGGTCCGTCCTTAGTGTAGCCGACGACGTCGATAGCGTGGCCCCCCAGCAGCCTCCCGGGTTTATCAACTACATCCCAGGGGAGTCCGGCATCGAACTGGTCGAGCGCCGACTGGCTCAGCATTATGCCGGCAGTCGCGCCGCCCAGCAAGTAGACGCCAGCCTTCACATTCATCATGTCCTGACGGCTGATCTCCGCGAAGGCATAGATGCTATGCGGTTGCCCGCCGGCCGTCCAGCCGGATCGCCAGTTCTTTAATGAGTCAAGTAGCACCAAGCCGCGATCGGGCTTCTTGTCGAAACAGAAACGCTTGCCTTCCTTCCAGTATTCGTCGAGCACCTCCTGGTCGGTGATGGGGAGCACTCTTTTCTGCTCGTACCCCTCGAAGCGGAGGGTCTGGTGGGCCCGGGCGGCGATGACGCAATTCCCCCACTGATCGTTGGCGAACATCGGCGTGGGAATCTGGACCGGGAGGGTGGTATCCACCAGGTATTCATCCGGTATCGGCGGCAGGACCAGACGGAGCACCGCCTTCAGGCGGATGTTCCTGGAGTCGCGCTTTGCTCTTTTCTTGCCGAGCTTATAGGCGAATTTCATTTCTTAATCCTCGCTATCTGGTAGATATTCCAGCACCAGATTAGCGCGTCGAAGATAGCCAGCCCCCAGATAAGGCCGACCAGGCGCTTCTCCTCCGGTTTCTCTTTCACCTACTTCGCCCTCAACAACAGCCTGGTGGCTACCAATCCCGAGCAACGATTACTCTGTCGTAGGCCAGGCGGTGACGGCTACAGCCAGCAGCCCCAGGCCGACCCCCAAGCTCACCTTTTGATTTTTATTCATGGCGCGCCCTCCCAAAATTACTTTGTCTTCTCAACACAATTATGGATTGCGTTTATGGCCAGGTCAAGAGCCTGCTCGTAAAGCATCCCCTTATTGTCGATCCCGGACTCCTGCTCATTGTACCTCTGGTATTTATCGA
This sequence comes from Dehalococcoidia bacterium, assembly GCA_041653995.1. NCBI lineage: Bacteria > Bacillati > Chloroflexota > Dehalococcoidia > Dehalococcoidia bacterium. The sequence goes on along the minus strand of JBAZEK010000006.1, from coordinate 8,220 downwards.
GTACGCCTACATACTTCTCATAAGCTGCGTTAGAAATTGACTTTTCCTCAATTAACTTCCTGGTGTGCTCCCGCAGCTTATCCAGGAACTCCACTCGATACTCCCGGTCAAACCTGTCCCAGCCGCGAACCATCCCTTGAGAGACATTGACGATGCGGATGAGGTCTATAGTTAAGGCCCGGCATTCTTTTACTTCACGTTCTGCGCTCATACTACCTCCACTGTGTATATCTCAGCATTAGGAACATTATCAAAGTAAGCAAACGGGACAGGCTGTAAAGGGTCTCCCATATTGTACTCGTTGACCAGGTAGTTGCCGCCGGAAATGCCGCCTATGTAAATATAGAATCCATTCAAGTCTCCTGGTCCGGTACATCGCAAAACGTCTCCGGCTTTATATTTCGGAGAGCTCGAAAAGCCGTTAGATTTGAATAAGAAGTAGGCGCCGGTCCCAATCGCAGCTAAAAGCGCCAAAATTCCAGCGGTCCTCATACTACCTCCTCTTTGCTATCTGGTAGATATTCCAGCACCAGAGCAGCGCGTCGAATATGGCCATATTTAAAATCCCCACTTGTAATGGTCAGCGGCCTGGTGGCTGGTCCAGCCAGTACCGAAGGCGGCTACCGCCTGGCCGGCCCGCTTCTTTTTGGATGATATACCCGCCCCGGCGGTGATAGTTGCTATCCCTAATACCTTGGCCGGTGTCCCATGAAAGAAACTGCGACCACCCGCCAGCGGGTGGTCTATATCCGGCAGGACGCCGCCTATGCCCCCGAAGATGAACCCGGGTATCAGTCCCTTTCCCCTGGCCCCCAGGATGGCACAGGCCGCTAATCCGGTGGCGGCCCCCAGCAGGAAGTGCAGGCCGGCGTACTTGATTGTTTCTGCCAGCGGCGGGAAGACATAAGACTGCATCTACTTACCTATATACTCGATATAAACTCGCCCTACCAGGCTGGCGGCGTTCGCATCAAGTATCTGCCCCACTATCCAGCCATCCGTCGCGGAGGAAACATCCTGGCAAACCACATATTTTGTCTGGGTACCACCGTCTCCCCCCACCCATGAGTCGTTTACCTGCGCGGCGTTCAGGTCGAGGTCATCAAAGAATTCTACACCTCTGTTTGTTCCCGCCGCGTCGTCGGCGATGCCTACATCCAGGTGCGAGCCAGCAGTCCCACCGACAGTTGTGACCTCGATGGTCACTTTTTTGATTAATATGTCTTGAAGCTCCGGATTATGCCAAGAGAATCCTATATCATTAGCAGCACCAGCTACGAGGGGAACAGAAGCCGTGCGAACCTCCCCGGGAGCTATATAATTTTGATTATCCTTGTAGGTAACGTTTGTGTAAGTGCCGGCGTTGTAGTATGGAGTAGTCGCCGAGATATTGCTATTTTTTATCAATACAGGTGTTGCCGAACCGGCCTCTAGGGATATCCCTCTAAAGGTACTACCCAGAATAAAAGTGCCGTCGATAATTATATCAGTGGTGTTGCTAAATCTAAGCCCATGAGTAGTGGGATTGATTATCTGTGGGTCTTTTATGTTAATATTATCGCAATAGTAAAATTGATTCATTGAGCATCCATATTCTATATTGTCCTCGAAGTTTAAACCTATTACATAGCCGAACTTGGTACAGTAATTACCCCCGCCGGTGCAGTTATTAAATGTATTTCCTAGAACATTGACTCCGATTATTTCCGTCCCGGCGCCACCCGTCATATCGATAGGATTCTTCCCCGTAACATCCAAGAATGCATCGTTGGTTATGTTGATATTCTTCGTGCTTGCCGCGACTGTAATATTCGCGTTGTTAAATGTGCTGACATCTACCAGCACATTATCCGTTTCATATAATATTCCTATGGTGATGTTGGCTATGGCAAGTTTCTCACCGTTGAGAGAACAGTCGTTTACTTTCAGGTTCTTACAACCCCGGACCCCGAAGTAGCATTCAGTTGGTTCATCGTTGTTCTCCAGCGTAGACCCGGATATAGAACTATCATTAACTACTCGTAATATACAACCGCCATAGAAATGACTGTTATCTATTTTCAAGTACCTGCCGAACGAAGCCAGGAAAGCTGGAGATAATGCCCCGATGCCGCTAGGCATTATGAAGGTGCTATCCACAATTGTTACGTTGCTGAATTCTCCACCGGCCACACCTTCGATATGAACGCCGCCCTCCTTGGCCATGTCGTGCATATAGGACCTTGATAATATACAATCTAATCCCCTTCCCCTGAAGGGGCGGTGCCGGCTATTTGTTATTTCCACTCTGTCCAGTAGGAAGCGATGTCCGTTATAAAAATCAATCTCGTAAGCTGCCCCGCAATCGGTTGATATACTGGGCCAGTTGGTATTATTGCCATTTATTTTAAGATTGCATAGTCCACATCCATCGCCAGTGAAGTAGAATGTACTCATAATAGACAATAGGGCCGAGCCAATGACGTAAACTGCCGTCGCTGGAGTAGTAAGAGTCAACTGCGTAGAACTATCGACGGATTGAATAACATAGCTATCGGGAACAAGTCCTATTCCGATGCTTTCACCGGCATAAAAGTCGGCAGTGCTTACCACATGGACGATAGAATCACCGATATTTAACTGAGCTGTGAGGGATGTTATCGGCTGGTCTTTTACGTCGAAAATAGTGTTCCACCCTTGTCCCCAACCGATAACATTGTCTTTGGTTATATTCTGGTCCTTGGTAATTTTAAAATGGCCAGTCGAAAAAGATATAATACCGCCACCTAATGGTAATGCATCTACGGCAGCAAGGATTTGCCAGTCATCATTTATGCCATTACATAGGAAGTCTGCCTGGGACTTTTCTCTTGAGCTGGCGTCATTCGCTGCTATTGTAATAGTAGCAGTCCGAACACTTTTTAGTATTTCCAGCGCCATTACATAGCCTCAATTACATAATCCCACCCGATGGATTGCCCATCGTCGGCGGCGTTGTCGCTCTCGCAGGTTACCCGTACCACCTCGCTGATTCCCATAATCGAGTCGATGGTGGGCCGACCTGGACCATCGGCGGCGACCGAAAAGGTCTGTTCATAGAAGCGGCGCTCGGTGCCGTTAATCTGCTTATACATGCGGATAGTCAGGTTGCCAGCGATAGCGTTCATGTCGATGAATAGAGAATGCAGCTTATATTTGGTATCGTTGGCGCCTATGCTGACCAGGTCTGCCTCCGCGGCGTTCCAGTTGGCAACGGTAGCACCGACCAACGGGGGCCGTCCCGCCAGCCTGGGAACCTGCACTACAGTTCTGATATCATTCATTATTCGTCCTCCAGCCAGGCCCGAATACTGCCGAGCCTGACAGTCGCCGCCCCGCCGGCGCCGGTCGGGAAGTAGAAGTTGAGATACCAGGGAAGATTGGGAATATCGTTCCAGGAACTATTGAAGGGCCCGACCAGATCCTCATTGAAATAGAAGTTGACGAACTGCCGCGAGGTTACTATTTTCAACTTATTGACCAGAGTGAGGTCTTCACCTGTTACGTTCCAGTAATCTTCTGATCCCGCATCATCTACCAAACACCTAAAAAGTGTATTCCCTACACCGGACAAATGCCACCCGATAATATTCTGGCTTGCTCTAGTATCAGCAATTCCGGACGTCAACCCCATGAAAAAACCGGTATTGACGAAATTTGCTCGGTCGGTCAGTTGAAATTCAAATTCCAGGTTGAATTTTCTGAGAATACGGTTGACGCCATAATTTTCTGCCGGTGCTACCCACCTCTGGTTGGACCGGATACGGCAGTTTTCATTGGCATTTGGCGATGCGTAGGCCATGAGAAGGTCATTAACCGCACCCCTGGTCCAGGCCGCGCCCGTGGCTGGGTCGGTGATCGTCCAAAGAGCCGCATCAATTCCTAATTCGTCCTGCCAACCTTCGTAAAGGCTGACCAGCGGGCGACGGGCAGCGGCAAGGTTTCGCCTCGCGCCTCCGTAAGATTCTATTTGAAGTGCTCCTATATCTGATGGTCTCATGTTTAACCTCGCTAAACCAAGATACGGGCGGGCTCTGAGCGGTAGCAATTCCCATCGTCATCGAAACAAACCAATATCCCGTCGCAGTAGGCGATTTTCCAGATGTAGTGGCCAGCGTTCAGTATGTCCAGCCCTTCCCAGTGCTCACCGTAATCAGACGACCTCCATATCCTGCCGTTCCTGTCGCCTATGATGACTAACCCATCGCCCAGGTAGGTAAAATCGCTCTCTGTCCCCACGGGCGAAATGGGACCCAGTCCGGTCCAGGTTAAGCCCCAGTCGATTGAACGATAAAAATTCAAGTCGCGGGCCAGCATTGCCATGCCATGTGGCATGGCGCACATACCAGTTAAGCCCGATGGAGTTGGGTCGATTATCCCCAGGTCAGCCCATGTCAAACCGGCATCGATAGACCGATATAAATGACCATCACCCCACGAATTACAAGCGAGCACAATATCCTTGCCGAGGTAAACCATGGACATTACATCGCTACCGGCAGGTGCGATGACGCCCAGGTCAGTCCATGTCTCTCCATAATTAACCGAGCGATAAAAATGCCCGGCGCGGTCACCTCCTACAAGAATGCCATTACCCAGATGGCACAGAGTATAAACCGCGTCTCCGGCGGCGGTTACAACGCCCAGATTTACGAAATGCTCGCCCATGTCATCGGAATACCAGAACTTACCTTCGCCGTCCCCGAGACCGACCCGGCCAGAACCCATATATACTGCGGCTCGCTGAGGATTCGGTGAAAACCTGCCTAGATTCTCCCAATCGATACCGTAATTTCTTGACCGGACAACGAATCCGCTATTTACCATACCTATTAAGGTCCCATTTTCCAGACTAATAACCATCTGTGTGGAATTGCCGAAAGAGTACCACCTTAGTCCCAGACTTGCCCAGTGTTGCCCGGGCAAGTCTAACTGAGCGGCCGCATTGACATCGGTCCGGGCGTAATTTACCAGGTCATTTTTCCAGTTTCTATTCATGTGCGTCTCCTATGTGGCCGTAGCGTAGCTGTACTGGCCGGTGATGGCATAAGGACCGCCGCCGGTCGCCTGGACGGTAACACGCAGTTGGTCGCCGGTGAGCTCTGGCAGCCCGAACATATCCATGAGCGAGAAATAAGTCGTCCAGTTGACGCCGGTGATGTCGAATGTCTGTACCACAGTGGCCACGTCGTTGACCAGCTCGTACAGTCTGACTCTGACGTTATTGGCACCCGGGTTGGCGCACTTGAGCCGGAGACTCCGGACTGAGTACCTGGTGCCGGCCGCCGCCAGGTTGAGTATATTGGTTTCCGCCGCCGCGATGGCGTTGATGGTCACCGGAACGTCGGCCTGCTCTTTTAAGGAACTAGCCAGGTCAGGGTGAATCAATATAATTTCGTCGCCAACTTGAAGCTGGGTCGTAAAGGCCAGGTGTGTTACAGCGGCCGCGGGACCGCTGAAGGCGGTGACTGACCGCCGCTCCGCCTGGGGCGCGGCTATGACTGACTCGGTGCTCCGCCCATCCTTGGTAACATAGATAGTCCAGCCGTTGAAATACCCGTCGGGAAATTCGAGCAGCCTTGCCGCTATGAACTGGGTAGGCGATACAACGCTGGTAACCTGGGCCCATTGCCAGAGCCCCTTTTCAATGATAGTAGCATTTCCGGACTCAGGCATAGCTTACTCCTAATCCTGCTCGGCTATCATTACCACACCATCGGTAAGTGGTCCGGCCGGGGTGCAGATCCATAGCGCGGAGGCCCGAGCAACCTTAATGGCGATAGACTCGTTACGAGTCAGCGGGTACGAAGCCAGTGGACTCTCCGCTGATGTCTTTGAATAACCTAGCTGGATGTTGCCAGCATTGGTCGGTAAAGCCTTGACGAGAAGCTTCATGTCATAGGGGATGTCATAGCTTACCAGCTGCTTACCTTCGCCGATGGCCAGTGGACGGATAACGTCAATAATGACTCCAACCGGGTTTTTGAGCCCCCCAAGGCCTAGCCTTGCCTCAATGACCGCTAGCTTCTCATTTGTTTCCTGGGCGCTCTGGAGGAGACCGATGAGGGTGGCCATAGCCTCTTCATCGAGGTGGAATATGTCTCCACTGCCGGTACTAGCGCTCGCGTTCTTAGACAAGAGAGCGGCTATCAGGGCACCGACACCACCGGCAGCCAGGATTTTCAGTGCGTTATCTGCCATGGTGTTCTCCTTTAAGCGCCGAACTCTTCAACCTCTACCAGTACCTGGGTGCCGATTACCGGGACGCCGATCGCTCCGGCGATAACGTAGACATCGCCGAGTCTTCCGGCGGCGCCAGCGGCGGTATTTCTGACAAACTCGACGGCCGGCAGTTCCTCTTCGGTCCAGATCGTGTCAATGGCGTTGATGGCCACTAGGGTTGGGAAGAGCTGGACGAAGGCCGCGGCATTGTCCCTGGTACCGATGAATATGGATTGGTTGGCGCCGGTGACCTGGTAGACTACCAGCTTGCGAATAATCAGGGTACGCCCGCCCTGGCCAGCCGCCAGCCGCACGGGAAGGGTATGGAGAAGGTCGCCGCCGGCTGCCACGGTCGTAGTTACCCAGCCAGCGTTGCCTGCTTTGCGTAAACCTTTAATCGTTATGTCCATTTAGTTCGCACCTCCTATATTTAGTGACCCTCGGCCGGCAGCCAAGTCGAAGCCGTCTTACCCGCTTCAATCGCATCTGAAGTGGCTGCGTCGAGTTTTACCAGGGTGTACCGGTAGCCCCAGAACGCGAACCGCGCTGAGGCAACGACCACCGGATTGGGATTGCGGACCTCGAGGTTCATGTCGCGGTCGCGGCCGATTATGAAGAAGGTGCTCGTGGCGCCAAAGGGATCCACCGCTCTCGAAAAACGGGTCACCCTTGCTTGCACGGACATTGTGGTGAAGCGGCCGGTACCGGACGGCTCCCAGAGGATACCCTCGACATCGTCGAGAGGCTCCCAGCGGAGATGGAGAAGCTCGTCGGCCTGGGGCTGCAGGAATGTCACCGGAAATTTCTGGATGGTGCCGACCACCAGGGCCGTTGTCGCGGCCAGGGTCGTGCCTCCGGCAGCCGTGATGGCCTCAACAACCATCGGGGCGGAGCGCGGCAGCGGCTCGATCTTGTCTATACGGAAGTGGCTCCAGCGCTGCAACGTCCATACCGAAAGGTTTTCCTTGATTTGCGCCACCGGTGAAATGGGGCCAGGATCGTAAAGATTCGCGATTTCTCTCGACATAATTCCCTCCTTGTCTGTCTATCTTTAGAGAGAAAATTTATATTGGTTTTACTTTCGTCGCCGGCGATAGGCCGACCTGCCGGTCCACCATCCAGCACTTGTCCGACGGCAGTGGTCCGTTGTCGTACCAGCGCAGGGTGTGACAGACGATAATCTCCGGATCCAATGTCGCCACTCTGTGGCGGACTCCGTTAAGCATGAAATACGCGGCCACCGGTAAGGTATTCAGTGCTACCTCTACCGGCGCCGGTGTTACCGGCTCCGGCGCTGCTGCCCGGGCGGCTGGTTTTGGGATTACTTTTCCTGACATAAAACCCTCTTCCTCTATGACAGTACTACTATGACAGTACTACTATGACAGTACTACGATCGTGCCGGTGGTCAGTGCGATATAGGTTATGGACCAGCTGATGGTTCCGGCGGTTGTACCCGCGGCGCTGGTGCAAACGATATTTCCGGAGGGCATGTACCACGGCATTGTCGCCGGTACTGCCGCGGCGACGCCGGCGACAATGGGTACAGCCACGTTCCCGGGAACGATCAGGTCCATATTGGCCGCCACGCCATTCAAGTCGTAAAGGCCGTCATCCATGGCCACCGCATCGGCGGTGATCTGTATGGCATTGGCGCCGGCCGGCATGACGACGCCGATACGCCCGACCATATGGAGTATGACGATAACACCATTGACGGTGAAAAGATTGTGAGCGCCGCCAGCTGCATAGACTTCCGCCGGACGGGTCAGAACTTTAACTGCGCCTGGTGATAAGACACCCGATGCAATGTGCTCTTTCATGTTAACCTCCTTTGTTTCTAAGCTAACCACTGGGGGGGGGCTTCCCCCCCCCAGGACGTTAGCTTAGAACTTATCCGACGGCGGTTGCCAGGATCACGCGGAACTCCGTGAAGGCCACGGTACCCGTAGGCGAACTGGCGATCCTCGCCGCCATGCG
>JBAZEK010000005.1 GCA_041653995.1 Dehalococcoidia bacterium | reverse complement strand
CAGGAGAAGGTGATGGAGGTGCTGGAAACAGTGGCGCCGTTGGCCGGGGAGGACATGGCGGGGGATATGGAGATCACTGTGCCTGTGCCGTTAGTGAAGCTCCAGGGAGTGATGTTCCAGGGTCCCCAGCCGATGGCGTTGCCGGCCCTGGTCCTCCAGTAGTAGACGGTGCCGTCGTTGGGGAAGTTGTTCATAGTGAATGAGGTGGCGGTGGTTCCATTGTATCTATATAGGGTGGAGAAATCGGGCTGTGTGCTGACCTGCACCTGGTATTTGGTGGCGCCGGATACCGTACTCCAGGAGAAGTTGACGGTGGTGCTGTAAACACCGGCGCCGTTGGATGGGGAAGTCATGGCGGGAGGTGTTGTGGGAGCTGAAGGGGAGGCTGAGGATATTCCGTTAGTGAAGCTCCATGGAGTGATGTTCCAGGGTCCCCAGCCGATGGCGTTGCCGGCCCTGGTCCTCCAGTAATAGACGGTGCCGTCATTGGGGAAGTTGTTCATAGTGAATGAGGTGGCGGTGGTTCCATTGTATCTGTATAGGGTGGAGAAATCGGGCAGTGTGCTGACCTGCAACTGGTATTTGGTGGCGCCGGATACCGTACTCCAGAAGAAGTTGACGGTGGAGCTGTAAACACCGGCGCCGTTGGTGGGGGAAGTCATGGTGGGTGCTGTGGTGATAGGGCTGAGTATGAAGGTCGGTTCGATCGTCCACCACCTTGTACTGTAGCCGTAGTTGGTTATTGAGCAATCGTAGTCGTAATACATGGGCACCCTGAACAGTCCGTTGGGCCGTCCCGCGGCCGTGCCCCAGCTATTTAGCATTACCCAGTAGTCGTTGGCGGTGCCCTCCGGTGTATCGTCATAGCCCACGCAGAGCACGGCATGGCCGAGTGTGTGTTGATAAAAGTAAGAACCAGTGCATGAATAGCCGTTACGCCAGAGGTATGATTCGGGCTCGTCATACCAGAAGTCGAAAAACTGGTCCCAGTCGTCGTCGTTGGCCAGTGTGAAGCCGAAGTAGATGGCCTTGTTCTGGTCCAGCACGTTCTTGATGTTCGCTATGGCGGTAGCCTGGTTTACGCCATCCTCCACAGAATATGTTTTTATACGATACGCAGTAACCGAGGAGATGGGATAGTTGGGACTTGTGGAGATCGAGCCGGCCGGCATGGCCGTGCTGCCGTAGCACGTACTGCTGCCGTCCACATAATCCGCATTGTTGTTCGACCACGGGATAGCCTTCTTCAATGTGTCGTTGTAATGAGAGGCGAAATAAGAGGCATTGCCGCCGCAGCAGGCCCAGGGATAGCTCCCTCCATTGTATGTCGAGGTGAAATATTGCACGGAGAGCTTATTATTTTCGATACCGAGTTGGTTCCTCAGTGCTACCTCCAGGCATCCCGTTCCTGCCCAGACCCAGCAGCTCCCGCAGCCTAAGCCCTGGTCGCGCTGAGTGGGATCGTATGATAATAACGGCAATAAATTTCGGGTGGCGCCCTCTGTATATCCGTCCGACAGCGATTTCACACCGGCTATCGGCACGGTTTTAGCCAGGGGCGCCGTCTCAATCAGCCGGTTCTCCGCCTCTATCTGCTCCGGTGTATAGCGGATCAGGCCATGGCGGCGGAGGGAGTTACTGGGGTGGTCAAAAATCTGGCCGCCGGTGCCGCAGGTTTCACACTTTGCCGTATCCGCGCTTGCCTGCTTGACCGTGATGTCTGGCGAAAAGACCGTCAGCATACAGACAAGAAAAACGAGCAGGCAGTGACCGAAGATAATTCCGGCCCGTGGTTTCATCGTATGACTCCCGCATGGATCATAAAAATCATCCTGTACAGTGAACTGCGCTAATTTAGCTTTGTGTAGCTCTCCTCCGATATCTGACCGTTCTTGCTGTCGCCGATCCACACGATCTTGCCGTTATCGTAGTCGGCCTTTATACCCCATGCGTAGTTGGGCACTATCGCGTGCCCGATGCTGATGACCCATCCTCCTCCTGAATAAGTGACTCCGGTGTAGCCTTCGATATCCTTGCCCGTGCTACCGGTCAGGGCGAATTTAATGTCATCAGATAAAAATGCAGATGCGTCGGGATGGTTGGCTTTGATATAAGAGATGGTACTGTCAAGAATTTCCATGGTTACCTGATCTCCTTGGGTCGCAGGTGCGGCTGCAGTGCAGGATATGCCTACTGTAATTAATAACAGGACAGCTAAAGATAACAGCTTTTTCAATCAGGCACCACCTTGCAGTTACTGCGTAAATTGATTTTACATCCATGTAGCGGTGATGTCTAATGACGTCAGATAGCGGCATACAGGTACTTTAGTACCGGTGATAAGGGTGGGATTATATTGTAAGAAGCGTAGCCACGAAGCAATCGCAATAAATAGCATCATCGAAGGTGCGCCAGTAAGCTTACTGGCGCACCTTCGGCTCCCGTCTTTGGCTGACAGCTATGACAGGGTACGTCGATATCAAAGCCCGTTGATAAAGCTGCGGGAGGCGCTCCAATCTCCCCACCCCGAGTTATTATAGGATGCGGCCCTCCAGTAGTAGGTCGTGCCGTTAGCGGGGAAGTCTTTATAATCAATGGTTGTAGCTGCACGGGTGTAGTTGTAATGGAACAGCGTAGAAAAAGTCGGGCTGGTACTGACCTGGATGGCATAGTTAGTGACACTAGGATCAGGGGAGGCATTCCACCGGAAAGTGACGGATGATCCGGATACTGTGGCGCCATCGACTGGAGCTTGGAGAACAGGGGCAATCGGCCCGGAGTTGTTGATAAAGCTGCGGGAGGCACTCCAATCTCCCCATCCCGCGTCATTATAGGATGCGGCCCTCCAGTAGTAGGTTGTGCCGTTAGCGGGGAAGTCTTTGTACTTAATGGTTGTAGCTCCGCGGGTGTAGTTGTAACGGAACAGCGTAGAAAAAGTGGGGTTCGTGCTGATCTGGATGGCGTAGTTAGTGACACCAGCGACGGCATTCCACTGGAAAGTGACGGATGAACCGGATACTATGGCGCCATCGGCTGGGGCTTGGAGAGCAGGGGCAACCGGCGTAATGCCGCCGGGGTTGTTGATAAAGCTGCGGGAGGCGCTCCAATCTCCCCACCCCGAGTCATTATAGGATGCGGCCCTCCAGTAGTAGGTCGTGCCGTTAGCGGGGAAGTCTTTGTACTTAATGGTTGTCGCTCCACGGGTATAGTTGTAATGGAACAGCGTAGAGAAAGTGGGGCTCGTGCTGACCTGTATGGCATTGTTAGTGACACCAGGGGTGGCATTCCACTGGAAAGTGACGGATGAACCGGATACTGTGGCGCCATCGGTCGGGGCAGTCAACACTGGCGCCGGCGGGCCGGCGGGACTATTGGTAAAGCTGCGGATAGTACTCCATGGGGCATCGCCGCAGGTAAGTTTTGCCTGTACTTTCCAGTAATAGGTGCTGCCGGTGTTGGGGAAATCATTGAATGACTGTGAAGCAGGTCCTCCTGTGAGTTGGTCGTGGACGATACCAGATTCCACGTTAGGATCTGTGGCGACCACGATTTGGTAATCGGTGGCCCCGGGTACGGGATTCCACAGGAAGTTCACCGTGTTTCCTCCGACATTATCGCCATCGGCAGGTGAGACGAGGGTGGTCCTGCCGCTGGAGACGAAGATTGAAAGACGTTGTATTGCGATCTGCCCGGCTGATTCTACCTGGACGGTGAAGTTGTAGGTGCCGGCCATGGAAGGCGCGCCGGAGATCAGGCCGTCGGCATCAAGGTTAAGCCCACCTGGAAGGATTCCGGAATTGCGTGTCCAGGCGTATGTCCCGTCGCCGCCGGTGGCTTCCAGTTGTTGCAAGTAGTCGACGCAAAAATTTCCGTCAGGCAGCGTGGTGGTAACTATGTTCAGGCCGCTGGTCCATACCTTGATGGACAGTGGTTGGGTAGCAGTCCGCGAGCTATCTGCTGCCTGAGCGGTGAAACCAAAGTCACCGCCGACAGTCGGCGTGCCGGATATTTCACCGGTATTTGCATTGAGATTAAGACCGTCCGGCAGTGCCCCGGCAGTCACAGACCATGTAACTGGCCCTTCGTTGCCGGCCGCTGCCAGGGTTTGCGAGTAGGCGTCGCCGGTATCAACGTCCGGCAGTGAAGTTGTGGTTATGACGAGCTGTGGGGTGATAGTCAAATTGTAGTCTCTTGTTTTTTGCTGGCTGCCGTCATTGACCCGCGCGCGGAAATTGAATTCACCGTCGGCAGTCGGATTTCCTGAGACGAGGCCGTTGCCATCGAGAGTTAGGCCGCTCGGCAGGTCTCCGCTGATCTTTTGCCAGGTGTATGTGCCGGTACCGCCGGCTGCTTCAAGTTGCTTGTTATAGGCGACACCCGCTTCGCCCGGATCCAGCGGCGAGACGGTTACGATGGAAAGCGCTCCCGACTTGACGTTCATAGTGAATTCTTTTCTTATTCCCTGGTCAACATCACGCGCCTGGACTTCAAAGGTGTAGAGGCCGGCGGCCGCCGGCGTGCCGGAAACGACGCCGCCCGTGCTGACGGTAAGCCAGGCAGGCAAGTTGTAGTAGTTGTACCATGAATAGGGTGCGGTTCCCCCTGTGGCTGCCAGCGTCTGCGAGTAAGGTATGCCGGTGCCGCCGTTCGGCAGTGGTGACGTGGTATCGATATTCAACCCGGGTACGGGGATCTGACCGGTGTATGTGGCCGCTAACCATGGCATGGCGGTTGCGGGATTGCCGTTATCGTTGATAGATGAGCCGCTGCCGTGATAACCGGCTCCGTCGGGTCCACTGGCATCACCCCACCAGTTATATGTCAGGTCATGTGGCCCGGCATGGTGCAGGATAACCGAACCGTAATCATGAGCGAGTAAATTGTTATTGTGTGCAGTGATCGGGTTAGATGTCTCGATGCCCCGCATGTTATTGAGTAGTGTATTTCCAGTGATATTATTAATGGCTTCAAACAGCTCGATTCCACTGTAGGCATTGTCATGAATATTGTTATTTATTATCTGGAGCCCCGCACTACCGGTCTCCACTACGATACCTTTATTCATGCCGTATATTTCATTGCCCTCAAGGACGGCATCCGTGTTGCCACCGCGAACAATGATCGCGTTTGAACCCGGTCCGTTATAAATTGTGTTGTTCTTGATCAGCTTGGCGCCTGAGACACTGCCCAGGTTAACGGCATCGAATGTCGCGCCGTTGATAGTGTTACCCTCGATATTGACACTTGTGGGCCCCCAGAATTCGAGTGGCCGGACCGAATTAGTCAGTGTGTTGTTATTTATGACAAGGTCTCCATTGTTATAGGCGCATATGCCTCCGAAGTCCTGGCCGGATATTGTGTTGTTTAATATGTTGGTGGTGCCGGTGCAGCCCGGAGGCCCGTCAAACTGTACGCCGCGCTTGCCGCCGGTGATGCTGTTGTATTGGATTGTATTGCTGCCGGCGTTGACATCAGCCTGAACGTATATTACGTATCCGTTGCCTGTGCCGCTGGTAGCCATGTTGATTGTATTGCCGTCAGCGGGTGCTGCTCCGCCAACCGTATTTCCAGTGCTGTTGTTTACGAGACTGATGGCCGTGTCCTCTGTCCCTGCGGCTGTTCCGTTGATGGTATTGCCGGATATCAGGCAGTTGTTGGAACTGTCTATGGTCATGTGCCTCGCTATGGTATGTGTCAACGTGTTACTGCTGACTGTAGTCCCGGTTGATTCATGTACGTCTATGCCGTAGAAGCAGTTTTCTACCAGATTGTTATTGATAACGGCATCATTGGAAGTATATACGAGTATTCCGACCGCGGCCCAGGGGCCGGAGCGCGTGTGGCCGGTCACTGTATTACCTGTCACCGTGCCGGTTGCGCCATCTCTGAGGGAGATGCCGTTCAAAGGAATTGCAGAGCCGGTCAGGACGTTGTTGCTTATAGTTACCAGGGGGTCGTCCAGCGCGCCGGCATCGCCGTTTGCACTGATGGCATCGCGGGTATAGTCGGTCAGGGTATTGCTATCTATCGTCAGTTGGGAATCGCCATATACCTTGATGCCGAAGCACTCGTAATCCGGCGTCGACGGGAATCCCTCTATAGCGCACGAGTAAAGGCCGGCTGTGCCGGGGCTGCCCTTGACGTCCCTGAAAAATACTCCCGCAAAGGCAGTGGTGCCTGCGGTCTTGTTCTGATTATTGGCGTCGATGGTGAAGCCTTCGATATGCGCATCTATGGTGCCGCTGCCCGGGTACGCTGCCACGACGTAGTCCCAGGTCCAGGTTCCCTGTACGACCGATCCGGCCCTTGGCGCCGCGGGCGCCTTGATTACCGTTGTTGCACTGCCCGCGCCGATGATGCTGAGTGACTTCTGTATCAACACCTGTTCGGTATACGTCCCCGCTGCGGCGTTGAGGGTGCCGCCTTCAGTTGTCCCGGCTATGGCGTCGGCAAAGTTGGAGTAGTAATTTGTGCCGTTGGATATCGGGCCGGTGAATGTTGCGCCCCCGGCGCTGCTCAGCCACGGGACGAAACCAACATAGTCGCTGACGGGATTGCCTTGGGAGCCGATATTAAACACATTTTTAGCATGTGCCGGACCGTTGATGGTGCCCCACCAGTTATTGACGGCATCAATTGAGATATTATCATCGTCTGTATAGTCGGCATTATCCTGATAAACAACACCGTATGAGGTATTTCCGCTTATATTGTTATGGTTAATGCTATTGCCGCTCGATATCAGAGGTGCAGGATATGCATATTCTACATGTCCGCTCCTTATCAGCACCCCGTTATTGCTGCCGGTAATGGTATTGCCAGTTATGGTATTATCCGGGCTGGCCATAAGTTGGATACCTTCTGCTGTATTGCCGGTGATAGTATTTCCGGTAACGGTATTTGTTCCTGATTTCCACAGGTAAATACCGTCATTACCGTTATTATTAATAGCATTACTGGTAATGGTATTGGTATGACAATTCCACCCAAGATAAACACCATCTTGAGCATTTCCTGAGCAAGTATTTCCGCTTATCGTATTCCCGGTAGAGAATATACTGCCGGTTGGGGGGGTAGCTCCCCTGACGGCGTCCAGTACGATACCGTAACCATAGTCAGTACCTGTGAACAACTTCGTATTACTGGAATTATTATCTTGAATGGTATTGTCGGAAGATCCGAGCAACGCTATCCCCGCAACGAAGTTATTATCCAGTGTATTGTTGGTTACCATATTATTATTCGCCGTTTGTAGACCGATACCGGCGCTGGCATTATTACTTATGATATTGTTGTCTATGGTGCATCCGGTAACACCTTGAAGAATCATGCCGGCATTCTCAAGAGGATTATTGCCTGAACCCTGAACTGTAAATCCGGAAAAATTTACATTATTTGCGACTATAGTTACAACAATCCCTGAACCGTCACCATTGATGACAGTTGTGGCCTTATTAGCGCCAAATAGTGAGATTGATTTATTTATCGATATGTTTTCATTATATGTCCCCGCCGCCACGTTCACCGTACCGCCGGCGTCCACCCCGTTGACACCCGTTTGAATGGTGGCGAACGCGTTATGTCCGATAATGCCCGTGCCGCCTCCGGGAAGCTCCACGTATTCGCCGGCGGACTTGCCTGCCCAGGTGCTGTCCACATATACCGTAGCTTTGGTCAGGCAGGTTAGTGAAACCTCTTTATAAGCCGCCTGCACAACATTCCAGGCGAAGGTGGGATAGGTGGCTATCAGGACACCGCCGACTCCTGTGCTGTAGGAGGCGTCCGCCTTGATGATCTGCCAGTGGTCGGGTTCCGGAGTGCCGGTTGTCCAAACCTTGCCGTAAAGGTTATTCCCCGCCACGACAAATTTAAGCTGAAAATCGGCCGGATCGAAGGTCGTTGCCTCTATATAATCTTGTACCAGTTCATTATATGTGCCGTTGACCAGCTTACCGAACCAGAAATGCGAGCCATCCGAGCTGGCGCCCAGCACGTAACCGCTCATGGTGACTGTATTTGCGCGAGCCATCAGGTAAGCCAGGAAGTTGTCCCCAGCCTCCATGCGTTGTATGCGGGCTTGCATTACGTAATCGGTGCCACTGGCACTTACATAGCTTGCAAGGAATTTTGCCGAACCGTCGTTGCTTTCAGTATGAAGTTCGTAGCGATTATTCTGAAATAAATAGGTGCTGCTGTCGCCGCCGTCTACAGGCGTCCAGGTCTGTTGCGCACCACCGGTAAAATCGTCGCTCCAACCGGCGCATCCGTTTGCCGAGGCCACCGAGCCTGGCGGTATTACGAAGCCCAGTATCGGTAAGACCAGCGCCAACAATAATACTACTGAGAAATATTTGCTCTGAACATTCATGTGAACCTCCTTAATATGGCAACCTCCGCATGCATCGTGTTACGAGCACGCTAACCTCGCAATCATAGACGATGGGTGCTAAAAAAGAGCTTAAAGGCTATGCGAATTATCTAAAATAATTCTAAAAAGCAATGCGGATATGATGGAATGTAACCAAAAGGAAAGAGGATATGTTACTCATTCAGTTGGCGCAAAACCGGTAACCTACGCCCGGCACTGTTTGAATGAATACAGGGTTGGATATATCCTGCTCTATTTTCTTGCGCAGCCGATTGATGATGACGTGCGTGTACTGATTGTTATCCTGATATGCACTTCCCCAGACATCACTGAGGATCATGTTGTGAGTAAGTACCTTACCCGCGTTTATGGTCAGTAGTTTGAGGGTTCTGTATTCGATTTCTGTTAGTTTTATCGATTTTCCGTTCCTTTGCAGTTGCATAGAATTGAAATCCAGTTCGAGTTCACGGCATTTGAACCTGGAAGAATTCATCTGTATATGATTGGTCTCAGTTCGTCGTAACAATGCTCTCACCCTCGCAAGCAGTTCATTCAAACCAAAAGGCTTTAAGATATAGTCGTCGGCGCCGTTGTCAAGGCAGAGCACTTTATCGCTTTCGTCACAGCGGGCGCTGATAACAAGTATCGGTACACTGCACCAATCCCTGATCCTGCCCAGTACCTCGAAGCCGTTTATTCCGGGGAGGTTAAGGTCAAGCAGAATGAGATTGGGAACTCTTAATTCCGCCTGTTTGAGCGCTCCCGGCCCGTCGACCGCGGTGCGAACCTCGTATCCCCTTGCAGCGAGGTTTATCCGCAGGAATTTAAGCATGGCAACGTCATCTTCGACAATCAGAATATATTTACGCATGCTTCTCCTGCCTGATAAAATGGGGCTAACACCACTTTCTATCTGCCAGGATATAAGCTATGCGATACCGGCTAAAAAAAGGATAAAAATAAGGCCTAAA
Organism: Dehalococcoidia bacterium; assembly: GCA_041653995.1. Classification (NCBI taxonomy): domain Bacteria; kingdom Bacillati; phylum Chloroflexota; class Dehalococcoidia; species Dehalococcoidia bacterium. Next base: position 94,617 of record JBAZEK010000005.1, on the reverse strand, counting down.
TAGCTAAAATTTTACTAAAATATGTGGTATCGCTATGCGTCAGCGCAGGATGTGTGTGCACTCGACGCTAAAATTATTCATGTAGCTAACTTGGTTGACCATGTTATGCATGACCAATCCCGCATTTTACAATAGTATGTGCGCCATTTTCTATTGAGTTAAATACAATTTGTATGTTTGAATAAAACTGAGGATTTTATGTTAGATTCATATAGATTCAAATGCCCCAAAGATAATTGGTACATGTTCTGTGACGGGTTTATATGTGATTTGATTTCAAAAGAATGGAGAGAATACAGCGATTATCTACAAAGGATAGAGAATGAGAAATTATACTCCACCCCTGACCATATCCCGCTCTATTCAGGGCATCTGGTATGTAATCAGTGGTTGGCCTGAGTGCGAAGTCTAATTTATACCCCATATCTGAACTCGTTCCGGTCAATACATCATCTTCTAAGTCTGTACATAAAGTTAGGGTTATATATTTACGTTTCACCAGACCATCCTCCCAAACGATGATTTTTAGTATAGCAGTTGTGTCAAGGGCGATGGTCTTAAGGGAATGTGGTAAAAGACCTGTGTGTTAGTTAGTAGCTTTGAAAGCGGTAGCCAACGCCCGGCACTGTTTGAATGAATGTGGGGTTGGCCATATCAGGCTCTATTTTTTTTCGCAGGCGGTTGATGATTACATGGAGGTACTCTCTGGAGCCAATATACTCGGGGCCCCAGACTTTTCCCAGCAGCATATTCTGGGTCAGCACCCTGTCGGCATTTTTCACCAATTCACGAAGCGTATTATATTCTGTGGGTGTCAAATCGATCTCATTGCCTGATACGATTACCCTGTGATAGGCGAAATTAAATATAAAACTGCCGCTGACGAACGTTGGATGGTCGATACCGTTATCGGTCGTTTTACTACGGCGGAATATAGCCCTTATCCTTGCCAGCAGTTCTTCGATGCCGAATGGCTTGGTCAGGTAATCATCAGCGCCCAGATCCAGACAGGTCACCTTGTCGCTTTCATCACCTCGAGCGCTGATCACGAGTATGGGAACATTTGTCCATTCGCGGAGCTTTTTACAGACTTCCAATCCGTTCATGCGGGGAAGGTTTATATCCAGCAATACCAGTTCCGGTAAATCTTTTTCTATTTCCTCCAGTGCTTTTACGCCGTCCATTGCGGTATTAGTATTATAGCCGCGGGCAACCAGGTTGGCGCGCAGGAATTTGAGCAGGGCAGGATCATCTTCAACTATGAGTATCTTTGGCTCGCCCATTCTCAATTTACCAGATGATTTATAATGTTTCTCTCTCCGTTATAGAGATAGTCAAAGCAGTCATACTATACTTATCAGTGGAATGCTGAAACTGAATTTTGATCCTTTCCTGTGTTGGCTCTCAATCCAGATTTTACCTCCATGCTCTTCGACAATGCCTTTGCAGATAGCCAAACCCAGCCCCATCCCGCTCTTTTTTTCAGTTAAGGCAGATTTTTCCCGGAAGAAATTATCGAACAATAATGGCTGTGAGTTGGTTGATATGCCGGGGCCTTTATCGGTAACCGAAATGATAAGGTTGTTATCAACGATGGAGGCGCTGATTACTATAGGGCTGCCCTGTGGGGAATATTTGGTCGCGTTGTCCACCAGGTTGGTAATAACCTGGCCGAGGCGCAAACAGTCAGCGAAGATTACGGGAAGGTCTGAGGGGATTATTAGTTTAAGGCTGTGATCATGGGTAAGGGTCAGCAGCGCGGTTTTTATTTCACTTACAATGTCTTCAATATGGCAGTATTGCCTGTTAAGCTTGAAAATTCCCATTTCCAGTTGTGATAAGTCCATCAACGCGTTGATAAAACGTGTGAGCCTGTCGATCTCCCGGTCCATAGTCTGCAGAAAATCCTGCTTCTCCTCCTCGGTCCATGTTACGTCCGATGCCAGCATCGTGGAGGAAAAGCCCTTGAGGGTAGCCAGCGGTGTGCGCATTTCATGAGAAACATGCGATAGGAAAAGCATGCGCAGGCGCTCAAGTTTTTTTCTCTGCGTGATATCGCGGCTTATGCCGAGGTATCCTTTGAACCGATTTTGACTGTCATAGAGGGGGATGGCGCGAGTCCCTATAAAAACCAGGTGTCCATCCTTAGCCTTCACGCTTTCTTCAGAAGAGCCGAAAGGCGGATAATCAGTACCAGGCTTATCGATTAAGTCCTTACTTTTTCTCGCAGGTTCTTCAGCTATGAATTCAGACGGACGCCTGCCCAGCATCTCCTGTACACTGTACCCCAACAACTCGTTTACTCTGGGATTTACGTAGGAAAATCTTGCCCTTTCGTCTGTTTCCCATATCCAATCGGGCGACATCTCAGCCATATCCCTGAATTTCATCTCTGATTCTAGCAGTTTTCTCTCCAGCATCTTCCGCTCCGTGATATCGCGGGCTGTGGTCATCGTAGCCGGTTGTCCATGGTAATCAATTAGAGATGCGGATAGCTCGACGTCTTTAATCGAACCGTCCTTGCACTGTATTTGTACTTCGTAGATATTCGGCAATTTCTGGCCGGATAGCCGTTGGTAGTAGCGACTTGTTACAATGTCTTGGTATTGCGGCGTTAACAGTCGGCGGAATGGCATTCCCAGCAAATCTGCAGCCGGGTAGCCGCTGGTATTCGCAAAGGAACGGTTGACGAATTGGAATACAGTATTTTGCACGATGGCTACTCCGTCGTTAGCTTCGTTTACCACAGTTGCGTACTTAGCTTCTGATTCCCGCAGCTGTTTCTCCAGCGCTTTCCTCTGCGTCATATCGCGGGCAACCGTCATAGTAGCCGGACGGCCACCGTAATTAATAAGAGCCGCGGAGATCTCGATTTCTTTAATCGTGCCGTCCTTGCACAGTATTTGTACTTCGTAGATATTCGGCAGTTTCTGGCCGGATAGCCGTTGGTAGTAGCGACTTGTTGCAATGTCCTGGTATTGCGGCGTTAATAACTGGCGGAACGGCATTCCCATCGCCTCCGCAGCCGAATAGCCCGTAATATCTTCAAAGGCCCGGTTGACAAGCTGGAACACGGAATCCTGCACGATACCTACCCCATCATTAGCTTCATGGACCAGGGTTGCATATTTCTCTTCCGACTCCCGCAGCTTTTGCTCCATAGCCTTCCGCTCCGTGATATCGCGGCCTATCGCCATGACGGCGGGCTTGCCGTGCAGATGAACAAGTGATGTGGATATCTCCGTATCTTTAATCGTGCCGTCTTTGCACTGAATTTGCACTTCATAAGTGGGCGGTGGTTCCTTGCCGGCCATCCGTTCCCGGTAACGTTCTCCCACAACGTCCCTGTATTCCGGAGCTATAAAATTGAGGAGCGGCATTCCGATAGCCTCTGCAGGAGCGTAACCTGAGATTTTCTCAAATATCTTATTTGCAAACTGGAATACACCGTCCTGCACGATGGCTACGCCATCGGATGCCTCGTTCACCAGTGTGCCATATTTCTCTTCCGATTCCAGCAATCGCTCGATCTCTTTGACATGGGTAACTGCGCCTCCTATGCTGTTGGCTACCGTTTCCAGGATAGGGCGTATGGCTGCGGGTATCTCGATCACATTATGAAATCCCAGATTCAGGCAGGCAACGACCTGGTTTCTGTGCATAGCGGGTATTGCAGCCCCTGCCCTGATGTTTTGCCCAAGCAGTTTCCAGTCCATGACAGGGTATCGATCTTCATGCAGCGAATAGACGGGTACTCCGCTCATCACAATTTTGGCATACCGCGATTGTTTACTATAGCAAGAAATGGCTGCAGCAGATTCGGCGCCGAATTCCTTGTGAATTGCCAGGTTGAGATGACCTGATACCGGGTCTAACAGGTATATGCCGCCGCAATCTGCTTCGGAAATGCTCAGGGCGGCTTCGAGGATTAAATTAAGGATATCATGCAGGTTGTAATTACTGGCACAAGTTTTAAAAAGGTCGCGTACGATGATTGCTGCTTTCTCTGCTCGTTTTCGCTCAGTTATATCTTCGAACAAAGCAATGAACTGCCCTTGCGCGGGGATAAAAGCATTGATTTTGAGATATTTACTGGTCAGGCTGTGGTAGAACTCGAATTGCAAGGGTTTTCCTGCCTGAGCAACCTTGCCGCAAATGTCGATCCATCGGCCTTCAGTGTCGGGGAATATCTGTTCGATAATTTTCCTGGTTATCTTTGCCCGTGGTTGTATGCCGAGTAAGCTGTGGATGGCCCCGTTTGTTTCCAGAGGCAAGAAATCTGCAGGTTTTCCCTTATCGTCACAGATGATCCGGCCAAGCACATAGCCTGTTGTCAGTTGTTCAATAACATTTGAATATAATCCGGAATTTTGCTTGACGGGCTTCCTTCTGGGGATTCGAATTTTGCCGTCCTGTTTCTTTTGAGAGATACTCTTCGTCCTCATGAGCCGGCCGAGCTAAATGGCTATCCCAAACACATGGCATAAAACGTATCGATTGCGAATATGTTAACACGGGGAGTTACATAATTCAATAAATGCGCATAATATGAACAACTGATCAACTAGTGGCTGATATCGCTGTGTATTGACAGTCGCCTGCCCACTATAAATCCTCAGGGCCCGTTGACAAAGCTGCGCACAGCTGAAGATGTGCCCCAGCCGCAGGCATTGCCCGGCACTGCCTTCCAGTAGATGGTGGAGCCGTCATTGGGGAATCCGCCAACACCCTTGGCGGTTATATTGCCAACGATGCCGTTATAGTAACTGGTGCCGGTCTCGCATTTCAGTGTGTCCGCGTTGGCCTGCTTTGCCGGTAAGCCTGTTGAAAGGGCGATTAAAAGAATGGCCGGCAATATGAGAAGGCAGTGACCGAAGATAATTCCGGCCCGTGGTTTCATCGTATGACTCCCGCATGGATCATAAAAATCATCCTGTACAGTGAACTACGCTAATTTAACTTTGTGTAGCTCTCCTCAGATATCTGACCGTTCTTGCTGTCGCCGATCCACACGATCTTGCCGTTATCGTAGTCTGCCTTTATGCCCCAGGCATAGTTGGGCACTATCGCGTGCCCGATGCTGATGGTCCATCCTCCTCCTGAATAAATGACTCCGGTGTAGCCTTCGATATCTTTACCAGTGCTGCTGCTGAGGGTAAAGGAGATATCGGCAGGCATAAATACGGCCGCATCGGGATGGTTGGCTTTGATGAAAGTAATGGCATTGTTCAAGATTTCCATAGTCACCTCATCTCCCGGGGTTGCCGGTGCTGGCTCAGCGCACGCTAAGCCCGACAGGCCGGCGCCCACAATGCCTGTCACCGTTACTAAAAGGATGCACGAATATTTTATCCTGTTCAACCGGTTGCGCTCCTTTTTGCAGTTACGAGTTGATTTTACAGCCGCAGCATCGACTTGTCTAATGATGCCGGATATGGCGGAGGTGGGACTTTAGTACGGTTTTATTCGGGCGCAGCTAAAGCAAAGCCCCTGCAGGGGAAAAACGAAATATGTGGCGCACACCGAAAGCGACAATATTCGGTTGCGAGTGATCGTATGCATACAATACTATCTATTTCAATATGCGCGATGTACCTGTACTACCGGGCGAGTATTCAAACTGGAAGGATACCGGTTGCGAACTTCATTCTCTCTGCCTGGAATGCCCCTTTCCGCGGTGTCTGGAGGAGAAGCCGCGGGGGAAGCAGCGGGCTCGCCTTAAGCTGAGGGCTCTGGCGATGAGGAAGATGCGGCGCAACGGCAACGGCGTGCGTGATGTGGCAAGGGCCTTCGGCGTCAGTGTGCGCACCGTGCAGCGCGAAATGAAGAGACGGAGGGCGCTGTTCAAGCTGGCCCTTATGCGATAGCGATCAATGACAACGGAACTGGATATCAAAAGCCTGGACCAGATGGACCGCGCGCGGCTGGCCGCCTACAGGTCCAACCTCGATTTCTATAACGGCACGCAATGGTCGGAGCGCTCACGCTTCCGCCAGCTCGTCTTCAACTATGCAAGGATAGCAGTGGACAAGATCACCAGCTATATGATGAACGAGTTGAATTTCGCCTGCGAACCTGCTGCGGGCGGGTTTGAAAACCCGCCCCTACAGAAAAATGTAGGGGCGGACCTTCATCTCCGCCCGAAAGAAGCGGATATCGCCAAACGTGCCGAGGAGCTCATCTACTCGGTCTACGACCGCAACAACTGCGCCGAGCTGGACTATACCACCGAGATCGACGCGGCCATACTGGGCGACGGCTGCTACAAGGTCACCTGGGACGCCGCCGAGAAACGCATCCGCATCACCGCGCCGGACGTTAACGGCGTCTTCGCCTGGTGGCAGGGGGACGATATCACTCGCCTCTACCGCGCCGCCTCACGCTACCAGCTTTCCTCCGACGAGGCTGCCATGCTTTATAAACAGAATATCAATAAGAAAACTGTTTCTATCACCGAGGTCTGGGACGTTAAGTCGTTCACACTCTACCTGGACGACCGCGTCATCGAACGCAAGCCCAATCCTTATGGTTTTATCCCGTTTATCATCTTCCCCAACCTGCGCCAACCCAAGCAGTTCTGGGGCATCTCCGATATACCCGCCCTGCGCGAGCCCCAGCGCGAGCTTAACCGCGCCCTCACGCAGCTTTCCCGCATCCTCGAGGTCTCGGGCAACCCCATTGCCGTCCTGGAAGGAGTCGATCAGTCCGAGAATATACAGGTGGCGCCCGGCGCCGTGTGGAACGTCCCGCCGGACGCGCGCGCCTATTTGCTCGACCTGCTGCAGGGTGGCGGCATAAGGCTGCATATCGACTATATCGACCTGGTCTACCGCACCATGCACGACCTGTCGGAGTCGCCGCGCGCTTCGTACGGCGGAATCGAACGCGATCTTTCAGGCATCGCGCTGGAAGTCGAGCTGCAGTCTCTGCTGCAGAAGGTGCGGCGCAAACGGCTCATCCGCACCAACGTCTACCGCAGGCGCAACGAGATGGTTCTGGCGCTGCATAAAAAGTTCGCGCGACAGGACCTTACCGGCGTCAGCCAGCGCATCCTGTGGGGACAGGTGCTGCCGCAGGACCGCGAACGCGAGGCCCGGAACGAGCAGATCATGGTGCAGTCGGGCATCCACTCCAGGCGCACCGCCATGGATAACCTGTCCGTACGCGACCCCGAGGCCGAGTTCGAAAAATGGATGGCCGAACGCAGACGTATTCTGGAAATGAACAGCGAGTTCAAGGCGCAGACCACCTACGGCAGAGCGAGAGAGAGAAGCACAGCCGCAGAGTCGGATGCACTTTAATAAAACACGTCACAAATAGCTTGTCATTGCGAGGCCGAAGGCCGTGGCAATCTTGTGCAGGTGCAATCACACAAGATAGCTGCGCTGATGCTCGCAATGATCACGGAGGAGTAAATTGAAAGAAGAGATCAATGCACAACCTATCGATACCGATACACCCGAAGACACAGCTAAGCTGGCAGGCATGGAGACCGCCCTGGGCGAAGCGACGAAATCGCTGGAAGCTAAGACGGGGGAGTGCGAGCAGCTCAAGGCCGCGCTGGACGACGCCGTGAGAGCCTATCGCAAGCTGGCGGTCGGCGCCAGCCCGCTCTATTCGGACGACATCATCAGCGGAAGTTCGATCGATGAGATCGATTCTTCCATCAAAAAGGTCAACGGCCTGGTCAAAAAGATGAGGTCGTCCCTCGAGGCCGAATTGAAGGAACTGACCATACCGGCCGGCGCTCCCGAAAGGTCCGCCCCCGATACGTCCGGCCTGTCACCCAGGGAGAAAATCAAACAGGGCCTGGACAGGAAATAAAGGAGAATTATGGCAACGTTACTAACCGAAGCCGCAAAACTTTCCAACGACGTCCTCTACCAGGGCGTCATCGAGACCATCGTCAAGGACAGCCCCCTGCTGCAGCTTCTGCCCTGGATCGAGATACAGGGCAATGCCCTGACCTATAACCGCGAGCTGACCCTGCCCTCGGCCGAGTGGCACGCCGTCAACGACGACTGGATCACCAGCCCCGCCGTTACCTTCACCCAGAAGACGGCCACCCTGGCCATACTGGGCCAGAACGCCGATGTGGACAACTATATCCGCCAGACCCGCTCCAATATACAGGATGTCGAGTCCGCCATCATCGAGCTCACCGCCAAGGCCATACGCCACGAGCTGGAGGACAAGCTCATCTATGGAGACAATACGGGCAGCCCCAACCAGTTCGACGGACTGGTCAAACTGATCAATACCGGCTCTGCCGGCGAACAGCTCATCGCCGCCGGCGCCACGGGCGCCACGCTCACCCTCTCCATGATCGACCAGCTCATCGACGCCGTCAAGGGCGGCAAACCCGACCTGTTGATGATGAGCCGTCGCTCCCGCCGCAAGATCATGGCCCTGGCCAGGGCGGCGGGCAACAACCTCGAGGTGGGCAAAGGCGCGCTGGGCGAATTCGTGCAGTACTACAACGGAATACCCATCGCCATTAACGACTTCATCAAAGATACGCATACCCTCGCCGGCAGCCTCGAGACCGCCTTCACCGGCGATACCTGCTCCACCATCTATTCGCTCTCCTTCGGCGAGGACGGACTCTGCGGGCTGACCGACCGCGGCGGATTGCAGGTCGTAAGGATAGGCGAGATGGAGACCAAGGACGCCTCACGCACGCGCATCAAGTGGTACGTCAGCCTGGCCCTCTTCTCAAATATCAAGGCCGCCGCCCTGATCGGGGTGAAAGACTGAGATTGAGATTGGGGGATAGATGACCACGTTGACTGAAATGCGGGCGGACGTACGCCGTGATCTCAAGGACGAGGTTGCCGCCGGCTATCGTTGGAGCGACGACGAGATCGACCGCGCCATCGAAAAGGCCGTGCTGGTCTACTCCAGCTATTGCCCTCTCATGCAGCTCGACGCCACCATCCATACCGTGGACCAGGGCAACACGGTCAGCCTGGCCACGCTCACGGAGCGCATCGACGTCGTCAAAGTCGAGCATCCCATCGATAATCAGCCTTATCCGTCCCGGCGCTTCAAAGTATGGGGCGACCTGCTCACTTTTCAGGACGGCTATACGGGCGACGGCGGGGTATGCAATATCTACTGGTTGAAAAAGCATACCCTGGGCGCCTTTTCTACCATACCGGCTGCGCATGACCACATCATCGCCGTGGGCGCTGTGGCTTTCGCCGTCAGCTCGCAGGCCCAGTACCAGGTCAACCTGGCCAATACCGGAGGCCGGACTGTGAACAAAGACTACGGCGCCTGGGCCAGGGCAGCCTTCGAAGCTTTTTACCGGCTGCTTCAAAATGCCCGGTCCTATTCGCCCGGGAAACTGGTCACAGGCGAACTCACTGTAGAAGCGTAATTAAAGGTCATTGCGAGGAGCACAGCGACGAAGCAATCCTGTACGTGATTGCGAGATCACAAGATTGCCGCGCCCTTCGGGCTCGCAATGACATGGGAAAAAAGGCCCGCAATGACGGGATAAAGAAAATTAAGGAGGAAAAAATGGAAACAACTCCGTTGGACGGTTACAAGAAGATCATCGTGGCTATTCTTTCGCTGGCGGCCGGGTCTCTCGGCCTTTTCATCACCGACCCGGCCAAAGCTCAGACGGTCGGCCAGTTCCTGATCGATGTGCTCAGCCCGGTCGCCATCACCCTGGTCGGCGTCATTTATACCATCGTGCAGGGCCAGATCGACAAGGAAAAGGTCAGGACTGCGGCTACTACCACCGGCGCCTCCACCTCCGGCGAAGCGAATCAATCCCCAAAAGCATGTAGGGACGGGTCTTCAGACCCGTCCGCTTCAACACCACCGGCTATCCCGGCCGCTGCGCCCTGTATTCCGGCTGCGCCTGCGGATAACTACATTCCGCTCGACCTGGATTCAGCCGTGGGGTCCGCCGAGGAATCCTGCCGCATGGACGGTGTGGAAGTGACCCCCATCAGCCGCGCTTTCTACTTCTATCCCATCGTCACCCGCTTCGACCTGCGCGAGGTGCCCCGCGAGAAGCGCGTGGACGAGGCCAAACGCCTGGTCGATAGGGCTCTTGAATTATTTAGCGAGGCCTTCAAATTCCAGACGAAGCTCGCCAGGCCCCCCACACCGGCCGAGGCCGTCAATTACCACGCATTCATGCTCAAGCTGAAAAAGGACTATGAGAAGGCCAATAACCTCACCTGCTCCGATAAGACCTTCGAGGAGCTGCGCAACCTCATATCCTATTTCAACGACCTTTACACCGCCCGGGACGGCCTGGCCCAGCTCAGCGGCAAAACCGTGGACTGGTCCATCTACGGCAGCGGCGCCTTCACCCCCACCCAGGTCGGCTGGGACTACGTCAAACTCTCGTAAATGTAGGGGCGGGCTTTTAAGCCCGCCCGCAAAACCCGTATCAATGTATGGGCGGAACTGAAGGTCCGCCCATACATTAATCTATCGGCGCCATAATCTGGAAGCCGTCGATTGTATCGATGACCTGATAATGCTCCCTGATGAAGGCGTCAATGGGATCTGAGTCATCCCGCTTTAACGGTTTTTGAACCACCGGCCAGAGCAGCTCGTGCGTTGAATATTGCGCCCGGACCACCAGTTCGGGCAAACGCTCTCGCCCGATCATGTCGGCAAGGATGGAAGACTTTACCGTTCCAGGCAGAAAATCGGAAATCCAGGTTGTATTTGTCGAAGGCGGGCGGTCGGTCAGAAAATACAGCATCGGCAGGTTTTCATATGCCAGTATCCTGTCGCCGGGTGAGGAGTTGTGCTCAACGGCGGCAACCAGCCCGTCTAAAATCCGGGCACGTTCCGCTGTTGTGCGTATACCCTGCAATTTGGCCGAAGACGCCTGGCTGTCAAGGCGTCCGATATAATCATCCCTGTAAGGGAAACACGCCGCCGCAATCCCGCAGTAAACATAGACCAGGGCCACGATGATAAATAACGCCCTTATCAGCCATCTGCAACCTTTCCCCGGCTTATGTGTCCGAGTGCCGATCCAGGACCATGACAGGCAGAAGGCCATGGACACGGGAAGCCATGCTATGGCTCTCACCGATCCTGAGGCGGGGTAATTGGCCGTTCCCAGTATCATCAGGACGGTAATGAACAGTGCCGCTGCGGCAAGCCTGTAAACCGGCTGCCCTCCGTTGTTTTTTTCATTGCCTCTTGCATCGATGAAGCGCCGGACAGCCGCCGCGAATACGATGCTGAACGCCAGGGCAATCAGAATATAGGAGTATCGCCACGTTCTGCGGCTGAAAGGATTCGTAAGCAGCCCGTATATATCGCCGCGCAGCCATAACACTTCCTGGCGCAGTGTATCGAAATAAAATATTAGGGATACAAGACAAAGAGCAGCAACTACAATCAGTACGCCGGCGCCGGTCACGGGATACTTCCGCAGCGCCGCCAACGCCGTCCGGTAATTAATAAATAATATCACGACCGACAGCAGTAAAGCGGGCAGCAGCAGGTAAAGCAAAGAGTAGGCGAGATATCTGGCCATTTCTCTTAACGAGTGGCCCGCGATGCCCGTTGTCTGCGTCAGCGAAGATAAAAAATAACCGCAGAGATCGAAGGCATATAGTGACAGGAAGAAGCAGAGCAGGCCTGCGAGGAAGGCTGCCATGAAGGCGATTGCGGCCTTTATCCCGCCGGGGGGTCTCGCCCCGCACAGGGCGTCATAGCACAACGTTACCAGCGGGAAAAGGAGAACAGGCAGCAAAGAAATCCGGCACAACGCGGACAGGAGCGCCGCTATCCCCGCTCCTGCGGCGAGCAGCACCTGCTTCTTGCCGCCCGATTCGCAGGCCGCCAGCCATAGCCAGACGGCTATCAGCAGCCCCAGCACGGGCATCTGGTTGTAACCGAGTACCTTGATGGCGCCACCCGACACGAAAATCAGGCTCACGCCCGCGGCTGCAAAGCTGGGTATTGGCTTGAAATAGCGCAGCAATATGCCGGCCGTGGCCAGCGCGCACAGGAGCATGAAAACGGCCCATACCACGCGCAGACCGAGCAGTCCGCAACCAGGGAAAATATAAAAAACCAGCGACGCAAACCAGAAAGAGAGGCCGAATGCAGCGTTGGAATCCATGAATGGAAGGTCTCCCTGCGAAAAGCGCCATGCTTCAGAGCAGTAGAGGCCCTCATCGGTCACATCGGCACCCGCCGGCAGAAAAAAAACGCACCAGCCTGCCCAGGCAAGAATAAGTATTAAAACACACCAGAGGATTCGGATATAATGCTTTTCCCCGGCGATGTGCGTGATTCCCGCTCTACTTTCGGTTGTAAGATCAATCATTGCAATGCTGATCTGCGTAATATCATCTTGGCCATTAACTAATCTAATTGTGGAATAACATAAATACACCCGCAACAACCAGTACCACACCCAGCCATCCAATGAGCGTCATATTATCCTTGAAGATCATGACGCCCAAAAGGGCCACGATTACATAGGATAGGCCCCCAATAATGGGATAGACTCGGCTGAGTTCCATTTTGGTTAGTACCAACCAGAATGCCAGTAAACCGATAAATACCGCGAAGACAGCCAGCCACGTATACAGGCTGGTTATCATCCTGATGAAGAACGGTATCAATTCGTTTACATTTTTGGGTGCCTGTCCGGCGGCCGTTACGGCCATTTTGACCATGACCAGAGCGGCGACATTGCCGATGATTGTAACTAAAATCAATATATGTGGCAGCATGTCATATCTGAGTAGATTCATGTGGTGGTTATCGCATTAACGGACTTGATAACATAATCGATTTCATCATCACGTAATTTCGGATAAAGCGGCAGCGTAATTGTGCTGTCCCCGATTTGCTCGGCCACAGGGCACATTCCTCTTTTGAAATTATACTTTTGGCGGTAATACTTCAGCAGGTGTATCGCCCGGTAATTGACTGCAACACCGATATCCTTATGCTGAAGCTTGTGCATAATTGAATCACGTTTTTCAGGGGCAACGAGTATTGTAAACAGGTGTCTGGCGCTCTTCGATCCCCGCAGTATTTTCAGGCAGGTTATTTCCGAATTATTCTTGAAGCCTTCTTCATATTTTCTACAGATTAGCTCGCGTCTCTTCAGTTTTTTTTCGATTCCCTCCATTTGGCCCAATAGCATTGCGGCCTGAATGTTGCTCATATTGTATTTCCAGCCGAGCATCTCCATATCCCAGTGTTCGTATTTCCTGGAATATCTGTCGGACGCCCCTTTGCTCATTCCATGCAGTCGCAGCTTTCTAATGATTTTAGCAATTCTACTATCGTTTATGTTGACCGCTCCGCCCTCGCCGGACGTTATGTTTTTCGTGGCGTAAAAGCTGAAGCATGCTGCGTTTCCGAGCGTCCCCGGGCGTATTCCATCCCGTACTCCTTCAATACAATGGGCCGCATCCTCTATGATGATTAAACCGTGCCTGTCTGCGATTTTCCTGATCTTTTTCATATCGCACATCTGGCCGTAAAGGTGCACCGGAATAACGGCCCTTGTCCTGGGTGTTATTGCTTCTTCAATCCGGTCGGCGTCTATATTACCGGTTTCAGATTCAACATCAACGAATACCGGGGTGGCGCCAGTATGCAGAACAGCATTGGCAGTTGCGATAAAAGTCATCGGCGTGGTAATGACTTCATCTCCGCTACCCACACCGTGTGCCAGTAACGATAAGTGTAATGCCGCTGTGCAACTGTTTAGGCCAACCGTGTATTTGCACCCAAGGTATCGAGAGAATGTGTTTTCAAATTCCTCCACCACCTTGCCATGTGTTAGAAAAAGGGAATTCAATACCTTTGACACGTTGTCAATATCTTTTCGGCTAATGTTGTGACGGTAAAATTCTACTTTCATATAAGGTGTCCCGTATCGTCATTTCCTGTAACGTTATCTCAAGATATTATATGCCGGTATTAATGACCCGGTATGCGTATATCTTCAACTATATAGCCGTGAGTGGCGCCAGTTGGCCCCGGTCAATTACATCTTCTCAGATAAAGGAGCCACAATTCATGAGCTTTATGAAATAACCTACTCCGGATGCGAGGTGCAGAAGAAAAATCACACCGGCTGCAACTACGCCGGTTCTCACTATGATGCCATTATGCCACATGTCGTCAATAGAACTGAGGAATTCTATCAGGCTGAAAACAAAAAGCGGGAGCAAAGACAGGCTGTATCCCCACATCCAATTATATGCAAAGGGCGAAGTGGTTTCCACTAAAAAAGCATATTGGGCAATTCCTATTAATGCCATTATCCAGGAGATGACCAGCCCATTATTTTTAAAAGCCTTCTTGGGATTCAGTAGCGTTATGATCAGAGGGAAGGCTGTTGCAAGCAATATGGATATAAAAATATTTCGAGTGACCGTGTTCCAAATATAGAAAGGTTTGATTTCAATTGCAGATTTGTACCCCACTTCAGGCGCTATAAACATATTATACGATTGCCAGATTAACACGGCGAGGGCGGGAAGTATGATCACTGCCATACAGGTATATAACTTAATATTTCTTGTGTGCGTCAGCACCAGTTGTATTGCAACAGCCGGTATAAAGACCAGTGCAAATGAGGGTTTCATAAGGACACTTACCATAAGTGCGGCGGCCAGCAGCCCCCCGTATTTCATGACCTCCCCCGATTTTGAATCCACAGCTTTAATCATTGCGAGGTAGAATATGATGCAAAGCAACATAAAAGGCTTTAAAGCGGTCAGGGTTACGCTGGTGATCATATTGGGATTTCCCTGGCCGAGGTACATGTTCATACTAAAGCTCGGAACATAAATAGCAATTACCAGAGACACGCATGCCGTCATCAACAGGATGAAGTTTTCCGAATACTTGTTTTTCAGGTAAGACGCCAGAATTTTATAAACGATGAATATGGTCAGGACCGTAAAGAGAGTGTGTACAACAATACCCGATTCTTGTAGTGTACGGCCTGTGAGCTTTGAAACACCAATAGACAAAGCGTGAAATCCGGGATGGGGCAGGAAATATTCACCGGTTGCCCATCTGTCTGCTAACTTCATATGCTCATTCAGATTCCCCATGTAGTTCTTTGGACAAATGAACATGCTTTTGTAAAAGAGGAAAAAATATGTTATCAATAGCACTCCGAAGAATGCCAGCTTTTTAAGAATGGACAAAACTTGCTTTGAATCAGTGTATTTCATTTTGTGCAATTAACTATAAAAGCCCATTTACTAGTCTCTTCGGACTACTGCAATTAGCGAAACTCCGAACGGCAAATCCATATTACGGATTAAATATTTCTCCAGTCTTAATAGTGCAAGGAATATATCGTTTATAACAGGAATAGTTTTATATTCCAGAGAACCATTTATCCCTTTATTTTTATTCTTATCAAAATTAAATATTCGACTGATCAGCCTGATGGAAGCCAGCAATGGAAAAAGGAAGAACATGAAAAATGTCACTCGCGATACTGAAAAACCACTGTGTTCCAGTTTTGCCATCAAGGCTTTTTTGGAGTAACGCCTTATATGATGCGATGTATCATCATGGCGGCTCCATAAAGACTGATAAGCCGGCACCGTTAAAATTAGATATCCTCCCGGTCTCAAAGCCCTGTGGATCTCACATAATGCTTTAACATCATCTTCGATGTGCTCAAGCACATCGAAAAGCCCGACGGCCTCATATTCCGCTTTAAAAGGCAGAGCAAGAACGTCTATTCGATACAGGGGTACTGAGCCGGATCTCTGCCTGCAGAATTTGAGCCCTTCCAGGAAAAGATCACACCCTTCCGCATTAATATTATTTTGCCTTAAAAACTCCAGGACATTGCCATTACCACATCCTATTTCAAGCATGCGGATTTTTTCCGGGCAGGTAATACTCCTCCTGATGACGTCCAGTATGATCTCTTTCCTCCCCACGTGCCAGAAATGCTTCTGTTCCATTTCGAAGAGAAATTTAAAAGCGGTTGTATTGAAGCTGTCCCCGCTCATATCCTGATCAATGAACGAGGGGAATCCATCAACCGTGAAATATTTACAGGCGCATTTATTACAAATATATGTTGCACCTTCGGCTAAGAGGATTTGCTTGCATTTCGGGCAATAATAATTCATGTTTACTGGCTTTAATGATATTCGATCCTGCCATCCCTTGTTTTAATGGGGACATGTCGCATCCACAGCTGTTTAACCCACCAATCGCGATTGTGCCTGTACCATTCGATGGTCCTGGCCAGGCCGTCATCGAATTCTACCGTCGGCTTCCAGCCGATTGTTTCGCTTGCTTTAGCCGTACTGGCAATATGCCGGATCACCTGTCCGGGTCGGTCACCGATATGAGTGATCAGGGATTTCGGTTTGTTCAGCTTTTCAATAATTAAAGCTGCGATCTTTTTAATGGACACGTCCTTTCCAGAACCGATATTGAACACCTGGCCCCTGACTTTATCAATGCTCGACTGCAGTACGTTATCAAGAGCGATACATAGATCGGTTACATATGTCCAGTCCCGCGTATTCGCGCCGGTGCCGTGAATGGTCAGCGGTTCGTCAAGCAGGGCGCTGGTAATAAATCGAGGGATGGCTTTCTCCAGGTGCTGGTTCGGCCCGTACATATTGAAAGGACGGATTATAATTGCAGGTATGTTGTAAGTTGACCAGTAAGAATATACCAGCCTGTCGGCTCCGGCCTTGGCAGCGGCATAGGGGCTGGGTGGGTTGAGGGGATGATCCTCTGTCATAGGGCTTGATAGGGCGGTCCCGTAGACTTCGGAAGTTGAGATATGGATAAACCGTTCGATCGAATCCTGGTATTTGAGTACGGCATTGGTGATTACCTGAGTGCCCAGTACATCTGTTTCAAAAAATACGGTGTTATCGAATATTGACCTGGCCACATGGGACTCGGCCGCAAAATGCACAACAGTATCCGCCTTTGAAACGAGCTCGCCGACCAGTTCCCCATTCCTGATGTTCCCGTACCAGAACGAAAAGCGCTTATCATTCTTGATATTTTGGGGGATGTTTTCTATATTTCCGGCGTAAGTCAGAGCATCAAGCACTATAATATGGCAGCCGGTGTAATTATCAAATATATATTTAACAAAATTGCTGCCGATAAAACCGGCGCCGCCTGTGATTAAGATTGTCTTAATATTAACTCCTCCTGCGTGTCCAAGCTTGTTTATAGGCGTAATCCGGCTTCGTAAGTATTCTCCTATTATATCCAGAGATGGAATGTGTAATAGGACCTGTCAATATTACCCCCAATGCTTGCCCACGCCTTCTGTACAAAAATATTAGTAATTTGAGTTGGTGTCTCAATCTTGCTGCATCCCTGCTCCTTCACCCAGCGCGATGCATGAACTACAGCATCTGTATATACCCCTTTCCCCCTCGCAGTTGGATTGACAGCAGTTAGAATAACATCACCTGTATTACCGTCATCCTTAATTTTAATTATAAGGAAGGCCACTACTATTTTGTCTATCTCTGATACTAATATGTGATTAGCCAGCTTCTTATCATTGAAAGCGTTGACTGCCCATCGCTCATAAAGCTCACGGCATTTTCGCCTTTCAAGTTTGTCATCCGAGTGATAGTGGGATATATATCCTGTAAAAGATGCCTCCGCGATCTGTCTCACAATTTCCTTGTCCTTACCGGTTGCCGCTCTTGCCCTGTATTTCGTCTCAGGTATTTTATATTTGGTGAGGTCTATTGAGTAATATACGAGAGTATCCATCAATTGGAATTTTCTTCGTTCAAGCTCGTGTATCCATCCAAATGCATGAGTAGGGCATCTGCTTATTAACAACTTTACACCCCGCATCCTGGCCGCTCGTATGCCTTTTTCAATATTCGATTTTTCCAGGGTGGGCGACAATTTGGCAATTGTAAAGCCAAAATGTTTTGTATCCCACTCAGATATCTGTATGCTCAAGCGCTGAATTCCTGTTGTTTTAGTTTTCGGGGCAACTAATATTATTCACAGCCCTTTTTTTCTCTGATAATGTAATCAGGTCTTTTCTTAGTTTGAATGTTCATCCTACCAATATATTCACCGATAATGCCCAGGCATAGTAATTGAACGCCTGCGAAGATCGTTATCAGGATTATCGTCGTAGTGAACCCGGGCACGGTGAATCTATATACGAAAAAGCATATAAAATAGACGATCGCCATCAACAGGCCGATTATGCCAAAAACTGTGCCAAGCAGCATAGCAATCCGGAGTGGAACGTCTGTAAAGGAAATCACCATATCAAGCCAGAGACTGATTAGCTTCAATGGTGTGTATTTGGTTTTCCCGCTCAATCTCTCATCGTGTGCTACTTCCACTGTCCCGACCCTGTAGCCCATCCAACAGAGTAATGCATCAAGAAACTTGCTTGTCTCGTTCAACAACTTAAGATGATCGACAGTGTAAGACCTTAGTGCCCTGAAGCCACTCAGGCTCGTCGTTTCAACGGGTATTACCCTCGTGAGCACCCATTTGGCAAACTGCGAACCGGCCCGCCTGAAAAGATTGTGCTTGCGCTTCATGAATACCCCAAATACTATATCGTATCCCTCATTTAATTTATCGATAAGCTTGGGTATCTCCTCCGGTGGATTCTGCAGGTCAGCGTCTATCGTTATAACAGTCCGGCCCTTTGTGATCTTAAATCCGGCCAAAATTGCAGGATGCTGACCGAAATTACGAGTAAGTCTTATAATCTTGATATGGTTGTCCTTGCCGTGTAAATCGACAAGTAGCTGATATGAGTTGTCAGAACTGCCATCATCTACATAGATGATTTCGTAATCTTTGCCTAATCCCTGCATTACGCTGGTGAGGCGATTATGAAGCACAGGTATGTTGTCTTGTTCGTTCAATATAGGAATTACGATTGAGAATTCCATTGAATTACTATCAATATCACTGTTCATTTTATTCTCAGCCAACTACCCGGCATCTCCGGTCATTTTATTCTCTTGATTAGCAATTTGTAAACTCGGGCACTTATAACTGCATAACATAATAAGGCTGGTATAATGCGACCGGCTGATACATTGACATATATATTTGAACTTTTTTGAGAGCGACATTATGTCTTTGCCTCCATAGCATATACGAACTATCATTTTAGACATCATGCGTCAGGATTATGCCGGCCGAAAATATGTAGATTGGGCACAGGGTAGGTCATAAGGGTATGAGAACCCTTTCAGCAGACCTTATCGCCGAGCAACGTAAGCCAGCTCGTAATCCGCTGATCAAAGTAGATATCGCCGCCTTCGGCCACCCGGCCGCTGTGTCCGCTTCCGCCCTGCAGTGGTCTGATTTCACCTGGGAGCGCCTTACTTCCCCGACTGATTCCACGCCGGTCGGCCTGCACTCCGTGGCCATTCCCGCCGATGGCTCCCTCTGCCGCGTCAGGGCCGGCGCCACTATCTATTACCAGCGTGTCACCACTCCGTCCGCCGGCGATACATGGACGTCGTGGACTTCGTGGGGTGGTGGCCTGGCCAACTCCCCCGTCGCCATCGCCGCCGCAGGCACGGAGGTTATCGCTTTCAGTTCCGACGGTGTCTACCTCTACTATAAGAAGAGCACCGACAGCGGCGCTACATTCGGCGCATGGACCGCCATGAACAATACCCGCCCCTGTGAACGCGGCTGCGCTGCCGCCTTCAAGCCCAACGGTGACGTCGCCGTGGTGCATGCCACCGATTTCAACGATCCCACTTCGCTTTACATACAGAAGCGGGTATCGTGGACCTGGTCCACCGGCCTCGGGCAGATCTCCGGCGACCATGCCGTATCCGCCCTGGCCATGTACTACAACGGCGACTGGAATATACTCGCCCTGCTGCTGGACGGCTCCTACGTCCGCCTGGCCAGGGGAGTCTACGGCGATGGCGGCTCTTACGCAGCGGGTACCTGGTCCGGCTGGACCTTCATCAATTCCTATAAAGCCCGCGTCGACTTCAGCGCAGCCATGCATATGCGCCGGTTCCGCACCGGTCGTGCCGGCCGCTATGTACCCACCTACTACGAGCAGGTCAGCTCCATCATGCAGCAAAGGGCGGTCGATAACCTGGGCGTCGACGATCCCTATCTTACCTATCACGCTTCGCTGGGAGCCGTCTTCAGCTTCGCCAAAGACAACACTCCCTGGTTCTACCGTCTTAAGCCGGGCACTCTGTTCAAGGATTCCGACTGGTCCCGTGCCTGGCCGCTGGATGTCACCGCCACTTACGGCCTTGCCCTGGCCTGCGACGGCGCCTATCTTTACGCCGCAGCGCCCAACCAGGTCTGGCGTACCGCCATCCCCTCTTCCTGGGCCCCGCCGACTCCCGGAGCCGGTGCCGGAACGGATTACGCCGTCCCCGCTGCGGATATCATCGCCGTCAAAGAAACCGTCAAAGACCATGCCCCATCTTCACTGGAGGTGACACTGGATAATTCCCGATGCACATATAACAGCATCGGTGGCGGTGCGGCGTCGGCCGCGGGGAAATTGAAGCGTGGCGCACAGCTCACGCTTTCCATCGGCTACCGAGCCACCGCCGACCTTTATTCGGTTGCCGGCAAATACTCCGTCGAGCGTATCTCCTACGCCCGGGCTCCCGGCGTCAGCCGCCTGGTCGTCGGCTGCATCGATGCCTGGGGCCTGCTGCAGCGCTATTCTTTCAACCGCCCCGTGTTCTGGAACGAGTACACGGACACCTGCACCGTCTATGATTTGATCGAAAAGGTCGTGCAGGCCGTGGGCGGCAGCCTGTCTTACGTGTCACGCAGCGCCGGTATCACCGGCACCTATCCCCGCTTCGAGGTACACACAGGGGAGAACGCCGCCGTTGTTCTTCGCCAGCTCCTTGCCCTGGTGCCCGACGTGATTTATTTTGTCGGCCTCACCGGATATATCGTCTATCCCCAGGCTACGGATACCGCGTCCTATTATTTGAAGTTCCCGATGTAGCATACCATGTCATTGCGAGCGTAGCGAAGCAATCTGGTGTAGGGAAATAACGCTACACAGGATTGCCGCGTCGCCTGCGGCTCCTCGCAATGACGAAGAAGGAAGAGGCCTCGCAATGACATTATGGTTCAGGAGGTGAATAATGGCCTGGTTAACCGGCTGGTCCTATAGAAAGGCGATAGTCATCGCCCCTTCTGCCGATGGGGCCCAGTCCGATTATCAGTTGAAATTGCTGGTCGGCGAGAGCGCCGGCGCATCCGGTGAGCAGGTCGATTGCGCCGGGCACGTCCTCAGTTCCTTTGACGACCTGCGCTTCACCACCTCCGACGGCGTCACCCTCTGCCCTTACTGGATCGAGAGCGTCACGGGCACGACCCCCAACCGGCTGGCCACTATCTGGATAAAGATACCTTCGATCGCCGCGTCCCCGGCCGCCGCCACCATCTACATGTACTACGGTAATGCGGGAGCAAGCTCAGAGAGCAGCGGGACAGATACCTTTATTGCTTTTGACGACTTTGAGAGGGGCAGTGATGGAGACCCGGTAGGTGGTAGCTGGGGTACTGTTACTAACGTGGAAATAGATACGGCAATATACTGGCCCGGCGCTGGATCAACCCGGTCGGGACGGTGGGTGGGAGGGACTGCGCAAGCCCGGATAAATCGTGCAGCATCCTCCTCTATCGCCATACAGATGAGGATGATAAAAACCGATGCGGGTGCCCCGATTGTGTGGCATGGTGACGCCGGCAGTCGGATGTATGCTCTCTTTACAGGCACGGAGAACTGGATGTTTTATGACGGCTCGTACCACACGGTTGAAGCCTTGAGCCATAGCACATGGTATCTATTCGAGTACAGGAATTTTGACTACGATGCCAACACGTATGATATGGTGCGAGACGGTGTGGTTAAGCGGATAGCCGCGGCGCAAGAAGCCTCAGCCGCAGCGAACGGCATTATATGGATTTACAATTCGGCTGCTTCCGGTGACATAAATATTGATAATCTCATCGTCCGCAAATGGACCCCCAGCGAGCCCGCCTGGAGCAGCTTCGGAACTGAGGAATATCTACCTACGCCGCCCCCCGATTACCACGTCATCCTCTCGGGCGTTTACTCCGAAGAGGCCCCCGAAATCAACCGGGCCTTCGTGGTCGGCATGGACGCCGCGGGAGGGCAGGTGTCCGGCGCCGCCGTGGCCCAGGCCGAGGTCGACCTGGTCGGCGAGCGCACGGATGCCCACCACGACCCCGCCATCCCCACAGCCGCCGTGGCCGCAGCGGTGGCAGCCGCCATGCTGGCCAAATGCCGCCTTGACGGCCGCAGGGCGGAGATCGTCATTCCCCCGCACTGCGGATTGGAGCTGTGGGACGTGCTGGCGGTCATCGATACCGTCGCCAACCAGGATACTCTGTACCGCGTCAGCGGTTACCAGCTCGAATACGACACAGTCAAAGGCGCTTACTTCCACCGCCTGCAGCTGTGCGCCCTGTGATAATAATAGTCGTAATTGACATTGTGTGCGTAATGCTGATATATTGATCTAAGACGAATAATTACGGTAATCCTGGGTGGAGAAAGATTACGCCGAGTCATCGAGTATTCAGCGCAGGTTGCTTGTTATTACTGACGGCAGCCGTTATATTTGCGGGCTGCTCTCAGTCCGATAATACTACCTCCGCTGCTCCAATAACCACGCCGGACCGACCGGGCGATCCCTATATCGTTTATCAGCGCAGCGGAGGATTGAGCAATATGGGGGACACGCTCAGCATATACGAAGGCGGCGATTGCGAGCTGGTGGGGAAAAACGGCGACCTTCACAGGTGCCAGGTGCTGTCGCTTAAACTGGGTAAAATCGAGCAGGCCTTTGAGCAGGCCGGCTTCTTCGCCCTGCCGGAAGAATACCCGGGCAACTCGCAGGCGGACGTCATCAAATACTGTATAAATTATTCGGCGGAGGGCAAAAAGCACCGCGTGACGGTCTATTCCAACGCCATGCCCGACCCGCTGATACCTTTGATCAGGGAACTCGACCAGTGCATCATGCTCGTCTCGATAGCGGGCGTCATTTCGCAGCCTTAATCAGCACTGAGACTATTCTATCAGCCGTATGTCCATCCCAGAGGGGAATACGAGATTTAGATTCAGATTTAGATTTAGATTCAGATTTAGGGCGGGATTTGAGGATTTTAGCGGCCTCCCGCGCCAGTCCGGCGCAGTCGCTGCCCACCAGCCTGTTCCCGCCCGCTTCATGCGTGATGCGCCACACCAGATGGTCCATCACGGTCAGGCAGGGCACACCCAGCACCGCCGCCTCCACCTGCACACCGCCCGAATCGGTTATGATGAACCTCGCCCCCATCTCCAGCCTGAGCATGTCGCTGTAGCCCAGCGGCGTCGTGAGTATGATGCTGGACGCCGGCCTGTCCAGCCCGAATTCGAGCAGGTTCTTGAGCGTGCGCGGATGTGCAGGAAAGACCACCGGTATTTTGCGCGAAACCTCCTCTATCCTGGAGATTATTAATTTCAGCTTCTCCCGCTCGTCTACGTTGGCGGGACGGTGCAGCGTCAGCAGCGCGTACCCCCCGTCCTTCACGCCCAGCCTGTTCAAAACCTCCGAACGCCCGGCGCTCTCCCTGCCCATGACAAGGCTGTCCGCCATGATGTTGCCCACGCGGTGGATCCTGCCGGCGGGTACTCCCTCTTTTTTCAGCTCGGCGTCATCGTACTTCGAGGTCGTGAAAAGGTACTGCGAGATGTGGTCGGTCAGCCGGCGGTTTACCTCCTCCGGCATGCCCATGTCCCCCGTGCGCACCCCCGCCTCCACGTGCGCCACCGGTATGTGCAGCTTGACCGCCGCCAGCGCCGCCGCCAGCGTGGAGTTCACGTCCCCCACCACCACCACTAAATCCGGACTGGCCCTCAGCAGCACCTTCTCGAACTCCATCATTGCGCTGCCGGTCTGCCAGGCATGCGTGCCCGAGCCCACCCCCAGGTGTATATCGGGCCGCGTCAGATTCAGGTCCTCGAAAAAGACCTGCGACATCTGGTAGTCGTAATGCTGGCCGGTGTGCACCAGCATGTAATCGATCTTGGGATTAAGATTGAGATCAGGATTCAGGCGGGAGATATTCGCGTTGTGCCTGTCGAAGGCCCGTATCAACGGGGCGATCTTCATGAAGTTGGGACGCGCCGCGGCTACCAGTGTGATTCTCATATCAATTTAATGAACTCCTCAACCGATATCCCCGCCTGCCTCAGGATGGAAAGCAGGGTTTTAGGCGCCAGTTCGCGTCGGTGATAGGGAACCGTGACTCTGCAGCCGGTTGAACTGTGTTTCAAAATATAATGGCTGCCCCGGATGCGATGAATGATGAATCCCCTCCTGAGCAAGGCCTCCACAGCCTGCTTGCCGCCGGTCCGCGGCAGTTTCAAGCAGTGACCTCTACGAATGCCTCCTCTGTCTTTTCGCCCGTTGGAATGGGCTCACCATCGGCTATGAGGCTCTCTATATATAGCTCAATTGCCTCCTTGATGTTCGCCAGAGCTTCCCCTC
Organism: Dehalococcoidia bacterium; assembly: GCA_041653995.1. Taxonomy (NCBI): domain Bacteria; kingdom Bacillati; phylum Chloroflexota; class Dehalococcoidia; species Dehalococcoidia bacterium. Next base: position 70,075 of record JBAZEK010000005.1, on the reverse strand, counting down.
TGGAATCGCCTTCACTGATACAACCCGGCAGCAGGGGTACTATCGCGGTATAACCACCAAGTTCATTTGGCTCCAGGATGACTTTAAACTTTCTCGTCATATGCTCTCTACCTGCCTGCTACCTCTTGATGCGCAGTCTCCTCGTGGGGATTCTTCATCCTGCGCTCTAACTCTTTTCTGAATTTGGTCCTTAGAACCAGGCCTGAATCGGGGTCACCAAAGAACTCGAGCATTTTTTGCTCTATCAGTTGTTCAAGGTCATCCAGCGTTAAATCCTTAATCATGCTCATCGTAGATCTGTTCCAGATTCTACCGGTCATTATAATGCATTTGTCCTGCCGTTGACAGAGATCAATCTGTAATCACCGTTTATTGCGAACTGCCGACGGCCTCCGCCACCTGTCTCACCTGCTCCTCCGTCATCTCCGGGTAGATGGGCAGTGACAGCACCTCGTCCTGCGCCTTCTCGCTCACGGGGAAATCGCCCTTCACGCCGCCCTGCGCGGCGTAGACCGCCTGCAGGTGCAGCGAGACGGGATAATAGACCATGCTGGATACTCCCTTTTCGCTCAGGCTCTTCTGCAATGCGCCGCGGTCCGTCCCGGCCTTCAGCCTGACGGTGTAGTAGTTGTAGCAGTGGCGGCTGCCCGTTTTCTCGTGCGGCGCCGTCACATACGGGATTTCTCCCAGATATTTCGCGTACAGCGCGGCCACGCGCCGCCGCTGCGCTATCCAATCGTCCAGACGCCTGAGCTTGACGCGCAATACGGCCGCCTGCAGCCCGTCCAGGCGGCTGTTGAAGCCGGGCACAAGGTGATAGTATTTCTGCTTCGCGCCGTGGTTGCGCAGCATCCTCAGGTTCTCCGCCACCCCAGCGTCATTGGTCACCACCATGCCGCCGTCGCCGTAGGCCCCCAGCACCTTGCTGGGGAAAAAGCTCAGGCAGCCGGCGTCGCCGATGGAGCCGACTTTGGCGCCTGAGTACGCGGCGCCCAGCGCCTGAGCACAGTCCTCGATCACCTTCAGGCCGCGCTTTTTCGCGATCTCCATGATAGGGTCCATGTCCGCCGGGTGCCCGTAAAGGTGCACCAACATGATGCAGCGCGTCCTGGGTGTGATCTTCGCCTCGATCAGCGAGGGATCGATGTTATATGTGACGGGGTCGATATCCGCGAAGACCGGAGCGGCGCCGCACTGCGTGATGGCCTCGGCCGTGGCGATGAAGGTGAAGGGTGTTGTGATTACCTCGTCGCCCGGCTTTATCCCGCAGGCCAGCAGCGCCAGCTGCAAAGCCTCGGTGCCGTTGGCCACGCCCACGGCATGGGACGTCCCGCAATAGCCGCCTATTTCACTCTCGAAGGCCTCCAGCTCGGGGCCGCCTATAAATTGCGCGTTCTCGATCACGCGCCGCACCGCCCCGTCGATCTCCTCCTTGAGCGAGGCGTACTGCGCCTTGAGGTCGACCATGGGTATGCTCATGCTGCTTCCTCCGTTACCTTCTCGCTGTCTTTCGCGCCCCGCTTTTTGTAGCGCCTGCCGCAGGACGGGCAGTCGGCCGACTGCGAACGGCCGAAATCGAGCTTGACGCCGCAGTTGCAGACCCAGCCGTTCTGACGCGCGGGATTGCCGTAATACATGGCGTGGTCGGGTACGTCTTTGGTGACCACGGCGCCCGCCCCGATGAAGGCGTAGCGGCCGATGGTGTTGCCGCACACGATGGTGGCGTTGGCCCCGATGGTCGCGCCGCGCCTGACCATCGTGGGACGGTACTCATGCTTGCGCGATACGTGGCTGCGCGGATTGAACACGTTGGTGAAGACGCAGGAGGGTCCGCAGAACACGTCGTCCTCCAGCACTACGCCCTCGTAGACCGAGACGTTGTTCTGCACCTTGACGTTGTCCCCCATGATTACGCCTTTGCCGATATATACGTTCTGCCCGATGTTGCAGCCTTTGCCTATCTTCACATCCGGCATCACGTGCGCGAAATGCCAGATTTTGGTGCCTTTGCCCACCTCAACCGGGCCCTCCACCAGGCTGGTCTCATGCGCGAAATAGTCCCCGTCTTCAGCCCCGCAGGCCACGGCGCGCCCGCCCTGCTCCAGCGACTGCTGGCAGTACGAGAGCACCTCCAGCACCTGCAGCCCATTGCGCCCGTCCACGCGCGGACGTCCGCGCGTCTCGATCGATTGAATGAAATCCCGACACTCGAGTTTGAGCGGCTCCTGCATCTCGACCTCCACCACGCGCGCCTGCTTCTGATGCGGCACCGGCCTGTGCTCTATCCACTCTATCTCGTGGTCGTAGATCAGCAGCTTGTCCTTCGGCTCGGTGTCGTTGAAGACGGCCATCTTTTTATCGCCCACCACCACCAGCCGCTGCTCTTTGTAGGGGTGCAGCCAGCTCACGAAGATGTGCGCCCTGATGCCGCTTTTAAAGCTGAAATTGGTCATGGTCACGTCGGCGATGTCGCGGTGCAGGTAGTAGCCGCCGTGCGCGGACACCTCCTGCGGCATGTCGCCGGCCAGCAGCAGCATCACGGAGATGTCGTGCGGCGCGAAGCTCCACAGCACGTTCTCCTCCGTGCGCAGCTTGCCCAGGTTCAGCCGGTTGGAATAGAGGTACTCGATCTTGCCCAGCTCGCCCGCGTCCACCATCTGCTTGAGCCTGAGCACCACGGGATGGTACTCCAGCAGGTGCCCCACCATCAGTATCCGCCCCAGTTTATCCGCCAGTTCCACCAGCTCCCGCCCCTGCTCTATTTTAAGCGCCAGCGGCTTCTCCACGAAGGCGTCCTTGCCCGCCTCCAGCGCGGCCCTGGCCATGGGATGGTGCAGCACGGCCGGCGCGGCGATCACCACGCCCTTGACCTCGTCGTCCTGCAGCACATGGCGGTAATCGCCGCAGACTTTTAAATACGGGTACTGCCCCTTGAACTTGCCCGTGACCGCGGGATCGGTGTCGCAGATGGTATGCAGCGCGCCCAGCTCGGCGAAGTTGCGCACCAGGTTCTTGCCCCAGTATCCGCTGCCCACTACGGCTATGTTGCGGGCGATTTTATCTGTGTCAGCCATTTATTCCCCCAGCCTGACGATATTTTTGCCGCGCATCTCGCGGGTGGCGCCGCGGGCGTCGAAAACCAGCCGCGCGTTGCCGGCTATTTTTACATAATCATAGGCGCTGTGGTCGGTGGCGATCACAACGCAGTCGTATTTCTTGAGCGAGCCGTAATCGAGCTTTACCGCGGCCTTCGCGCCGGAGGGCAATTGTATCTGCGGGACGTAGGGATCGTGATAGTCCACGCGGGCGCCCCTCTGCTGCAGTATGGCGATCAGCTTGACGCAGGGCGAGGCATGCACGTCCGCCACGTCTTTTTTATAGGCCGCCCCCAGGGCCAGTATCCTCGCTCCGCCCAGGCTGATGTCGCGGCTGTTGAGCGCCGCCGTGACCTGCGCGGCCACGTAGCCGGGCATGGACTCGTTGATGTCGGCGGCCAGCTCGATGAAACGCGTGTGGAAGTCGTACTCCAGCGCTTTGTCCGCCAGGTAGTAGGGGTCGAGCGGTATGCTGTGGCCGCCCGTGCCCGGCCCGGGGTAAAAGGGCATGTAGCCGAAGGGCTTGGAGGCCGCCGCCCGTATCACCTCCCATACGCTGATGCCCATCTTGTCGCAGAGCTGCGCCAGCTCGTTGACCAGCGCCACGTTTACGCTGCGGAATACGTTCTCGAAGACCTTGGTCATCTCCGCCACCTCGGCGGAGGATACGGGCTGAACGCTGTCGGCCACGCTGCCGTACAGCAGGCAGGCCAGCCGGGACGATCCGGCGTCGATGCCGCCCACTATCTTGGGTATGGACCGCATCTGGCGCGCGGCGCCGCCCGGGTCGGACCTGCCGGGTGAGAAGGCCAGGAAAAAGTCGCGCCCCGCCTTCAGCCCCGACCTCTCCAGCACGGGCAGCATCACCTCGCGCGTGGTGCCGGGGAAGGTGGTGCTCTCCAGCACGACCAGCTGCCCTTTCTTGAGATAGCGCGATACCTGCTCCGCCTCGTAGTTGATGTGCGAAAGGTCGGGCTTGCGCGTGCGCGTGAGCGGCGTGGGCACGCAAACGCACACCACGTCGGCCTGCTTCAGCTTCGAGTGGTCGGTGAAGGCCGTCAGTTTGCGGGAGCGCACCAGTTTGCCCAGCATCTTCTCGTCCACGCCCGCTTTATACGACCGCCCGCGGTTGACCAGGTCCACGCGCCTCTGCTGCAGGTCGATGCCCAGCACTTTGAACCCGGCGGACGCGAAGGCCGCCGCCAGCGGCAGGCCCACGTATCCCAACCCTATCACGGCCACGACCGCGGATTTGTCGCGTAATTTACCTTCGAGTTGAGCCATTTCAGACAGGCGTCCTTTTAGACAGACGCATGCGGTATTTTATACGCCTCGCATGTATTAGACAAGTTCGGCGAGAACATGTCATTGCGAGCGCCCCCGAAAATGTCATTGCGAGGAACGCAGTGACGAAGCAATCTTGTGCGTTATTGCGCGTACACCGGATTGCCACGTCGCATTCGGCTCCTCGCAATGACTGTTTGCTGTCCGGTCATTGCGAGCGACCCTGAACATGTCATTGCGCCCGTCAAAAATGTCATTGCGAGGAACGCAGTGACGAAGCAATCTTGTGCGTTATTGCGCGTACACCGGATTGCCGCGGCCTTCGGCCTCGCAATGACTGTTTGCTGTCCGGTCATTGCGAGCGACCCTGAACATGTCATTGCGAGGAACGCAGTGACGAAGCAATCTTGTGCGTGATTGCGCGTGCACCGGATTGCCGCGGCCTTCGGCCTCGCAATGACGCTATTCTTTTCGATACGCCAGGAAAAAGGCCGCCAGCACGCTCATGACCGCCAGCAGCAGCGCCAGAAGCGGCCAGGTGATATTGAAACGCAGCAGGAAGGCAGGCGTGGCGGCCAGGCGGCTGACGAAGTCGATATACATCCGCGCCATGGGCTCCAGCGACGGCCTGTGCACGCGCTCCATGGTATCGTCGTCGTCGAACAGCCACACGGGACCGCTGATCAGGCTGACCACGGGCAGGCCGGCGCGTCCGAAATGCTGCGCATCGGTGGGCACGCCCAGCGGCGTTCCGGTGGGGAAGACCAGCGTGCGCGTAAGCCCGGCATCGGCCACCGATGCGGCATACAGGCTGACCGTGACCGGGTTCTCCGTGATGAAAACGCCGCGCGGCTCGGCGCCGCCCGCCGGCTCGGCCGGCGGCACGTAGTCGTCCGAGATATGCTCGATGGCGATATCGTAAAGCGCCTGCTTCATGATGCCGTCCCTGTGTTTCTCGATGAATACATCGTTGGTCGCCCCGCCCACCATATGTCCCCCGGTGAAGAGGAAGATCATGGTGAAGGGCCTTTCGGATTCGGGGACCTGCGCGTAATAGCCGGCCAGCGCCAGCACCATGCCGACGCCGCTGCTGTCCTCCACACCGCTCCTCCAGGGCGAATCGTGGTGCGAGTGGAAAATAATGGCGTCCTCGCTGCGGCCGGGCAGCACCCCGTAAACGTTGGCGCTCTCGCCCGCGCCGGGGGCGGTCCTGGCATCCAGCTCTATTCTAACGGTGGTCTTTCCGGCGGCCACCTGCGCCTTGAGCTTGTCCCCCGCCTCCTCCATCAGGTACATGCCGGGTATGCTTCTCATCTCTCCGTCATAGGGGGCGTAGTAGGTGAATTTGCCCATCTCAGGGTAGCCGCGCAGTATGCCGATGATGCCGGCGGGATGCCGCGCCTCTGCCTGTTTGTAGAAGGATATGTATTTCATCATCCAGCCGATGGGATAGGGATGCCCCCAGCCTTTGAGTGCGTTTTCAGGCTCGTAGGCCATGTAGCTGAAGAGCTTCATCTGGTCCCAGCTCACATCGGTAGGCGGTATATCCACAAGGACTATTTTATTCTCGATATCCTGCCAGTCGGGTTTTGAGATATTGCCCAGGTAAACGACCTCGGCCTCGCTGCCGCCCCATTCGGCGGGACCGCTGTAGGGCACGTAGAAGGACTCGGGCTGCCAGGACGCCTCCGTGCCCGGCTGCACCGTCACGCCCCACTTCACAGGCTCCCAGTAGTCGAAATTGCACTTCTCGACATAGACCTGCTTGAAGCCTGACAGCTCCAGCATCATCCGCAGGTAGACGATGGCGGCCTGGTCGGCCTGCGAGCCCGGCCTGCGCTCGCCTATGGTATAGACGTCGCCGATCAGTTTCATGATGCGGTTTTGCGAGGGGACTGATGCTGGATCGGCGCTCTTGACGGGCGGGGTGGATGTGGCGATCACCGAGATGGGCGCCAGTATCAGCGAGATGACCAGCAGCAGGCCCAGGGCGCTCCAGGCCAGCGCAGGCCTGTCTTTCGGCCTGGCCGCACGGGGCCCCAATGCGTAGAGGATGACCCCGGCCGCCGCCGGTATCAGGCCCGCGACCAGGAAGGGCAGGGAATTGCCGGTGAACGCGGCCGGCATGGCCAGCAGGCGGACTATCACGCTCAGCCCGGCCAGCGCCGACAGCAGGTACTGCAGCAGGAACCATACGGCGAGGCTCAGCCAGACCGTTCCCAGCGTGCGCAGCCAGAACGGTTGGCGGGCGTTGATCCAGAGCGTCACCAGGAAGATGACCAGCGGCGGGAAGAGGAAGTACCACGTCATGAACAGGGCCAGCCCCAGGCCGGACTTGTCCAGCGCCAGCGCCGCCAGGAAGGGAAAAGCCGAGAAGAGGATGGATAGCCCCAGCGAGACGAGCAGGGAGACTATGAGGGGGCGGTTGGCTTTGAAAGGACAGCTCTTGGCTTCACACGTCATGTGATACTACCTCCTTGAAATTCTTTCGGTCATTGCGAGGAGCCGCAGGCGACGCGGCAATCCTGTATACACGCAATCACGCACAAGATTGCTTCGCTCCGCTCGCAATGACGAATTAATAAAAACCGGCAATGCCGAATTAATAAAATCCCGCCACTGAATCCCAACCTGTAATCAGAAAACCCTTACGCCGGGCAATACTCTGGTAAGGCATTTTCCTTCCGTGCCGGCCGGCCCGTTTTCGCCGCCGGCATCCACGCAAACAGTGGCCGCCATATCGGAAGAGTAGCCCCAGCTGTAAGCGCCGAAGACCAGCGTCCTGGTCTCGCCCGGCGCCATGGGGGGTATGTAACCTGTCGCCGCCACGTTCTTGCCCACATACAGCTCTGAGCTCGACGCCAGGGACTTTGCGTCACCCGTATTGCTCACCGTGTAATATACCATGCGCGCCTCGCGGAAAAGGTCGATCGCAGTCAGCGAAGCGTGTGTGGTCGGGAAGGGAAGCACGGTGACGCTGACGGACTTCATGGAGGACCCGCCGCTGTTGAGCGCGGTCAGCGTGTAGGTCGTGTCGGCCGCGGGGCTGACCAGCCTGCTGCCGCCGGCGCTGACGGCGCCGATGCCGGGCTGGATGACAACGCTGCTGGCGTCCCTCACGTTCCAGCTCAATGTCAGCGACTGACCGGCCGTGATGCTGTCGGGCACCGCCGAGAAGTTGCTGATCACGGGCAGGGCAACATCCGGTGACAGCCGCACGGTGAACCCGGCCGACGATACCTCCCGGCCGTCCAGGTAAAGCTTCACAATGTATTCGCCGGGAACCCAGCCGGTGACGGGCGCGTCGGCCGGAAATATGAGGTAGGGTCCGCCGGCTACGGCCAGAGTCTCCTCTTTAATCGTTTTCCACCCGTCGCTGCCGCCGTAAAGCCATGCGGCGCTGAGCTCCCCCGTGACGGGAAGGCCCGCCGTGCCCACCGAGCAGATGATGCGCGGCGTATCCACGCTGAAGACCGTGGCGCTGTTGAGCGGGCGACCGTCGGAGTCGACCAGCGTGGTGAAGACCGCGGCGGGACGCGCGGCACAGGCGGACAGGGATAGCAGCACAAGAGCAAGGACCAGCAGGCACTTAATCGTTTTCATCGCATTTAACCTTCCAGCATTATTAAGGGCGCTGTTTCCACCCCTCCATTGAGAGCCCTATTTTCACTTCGTCATTGCGAGGAGCCGCAGGCGACGCGGCAATCCTGCGTACTCGCAATCACACACAGGATTGCTTCGCTTCGCTCGCAATGACAGGTCACGCTCTAATGTACCGGTTTTGCCTGCAACTCTAGTCGCTGACCTGGATCAGCCTGGCTTCCTTCCAGATGGCGTAGTCTTTGGCGTAGCTGTTGCCGGCGTCCACCTGCAGCAGGAAGAACCCCAGAGCGCCCTGCTGGTCGCTCAGGTCCAGGTCCCAGTCCTCGAATTGCCCCGGCACAGTCATCTTCTTTTCACCCAGCCAGCGCAGCGTGTCGGTGGAGTCCAGGAAGCCGAGCTTGAAGGTGACCCCGTCGCTGCCCGTGGCGTAGTTGGAAAGCCCGACTCTCGCTTTAAAATGCAGCTTGGGCGGGACGAGTATGCGGTAGACCCTTGTCACGCCGTAGGGGTCCATATAGAAGATGCCCCATTTGCCGCGGATAAATCCCTGCGGCTTGGCCTCGGGCACCATCTCCAGCGAGCCGTCCGACATCTTGATGTGGGCGCCCTTACTGTCGCCCTCGGTCAGCCCCTCGGTATAATCGAGCCTGTCCCAGCTGTTGTAGTAGGTGGGCAGGTGCGCTATGGGCAGCAGGTCGTAGTTCCACAGGTTGCCCCAGATCTTGTATATGCAGTTGTTATTCTCATTGGTCTCGGTGGCCTGGTCTTTGGCGTCGGCGCACACCTTGACCGTGTGGTTCTGGATGCTGGGGTCATAGACAACGTCCACATCGGGGTTCCATGACCCCATCCCGCCCGTGTCCGCTCCGTACGGCCATTCGTAGCTGGAGAAGTTGAGCACCTTCTCCTGGCCGGGCTTCAATACGTCCACGAAGCTCTCCCCGCCCATGGGCGGGAACAGGTTGTCCACGTACAGGCGCGAATAGGTCTGGGGGGAATCGATCTTGCCCGCGTTCTTGATCCTGTAATATATCATCTTCCCTTCCAGCCAGGCTTGTAAAACGGTCAGGTCCGGCTGCCCGGCCAGCGGCGCGGTCACGTAGACCGTCGCCTCGCTCTTGGTGGCCCCGGCGTCGTTGGAGGCGGTCACCTGGTAGGTGGTGGTCACCATGGGCGTCACGCTGCGCGTTCCCACGGCCGGTATGGAGCCGATCTCAGGCTGCAGGCTGATGCGGGTGGCGTCGCTGATATCCCAGGTAAGCGTGACCGACTGACCCTGCGGCACCGTGGTGGGCGAAGCCGAGAATTTGTTGATGCGCGGCCAGCCCTTCTGCGCCGCCAGGTTTTCGACCTTGAAAGGCGTGCTGGTCACCTCCTGTCCGTTGGCCGTGACCGATACCGTATAGTCGCCCTGGGGGAAGCCGCCCGGCGGCGGGTTCATGGCAAAGGCCAGATAGCCCGTGCCCTGTCCGGTCTGTGTGTTGTTGTACATGGTGGTGTTGGCCAGGTTGGGGACCTCGCCGCCCAGGTAAGTGAGCTTGACCAGCACCTGCGTGTTGGCGGGCGCGTTATTCAACCTGACCGAGAGGTAGATCACCTCGGCATTGACCAGGAATGTGGTGGAGGCGTTGATCGGACGCCCGTCCCTGTCAACCGCGTTGGCCAGCGTGGCATCGCTGACCGCGGCCGAAGGGCCGTTCTGGTCGGCCACCCTGACCTTGACGCAGCCCGGCACAGCTATCAGTGTGACTATCAATAATAAAGCTGAAATAAAATAACGGTATCTGCTCATGGGAACCACCTCCGGTCAGCGTGATGCTGTAATGATAAGGGACGGCTATAAGGGTGTCAAGGAATCACCAGTTGAGCACCAGGCAGTTATTGGCCTTATCGTATTCGCTGATATTGTTATAATCGTCGGCGCAGACCCTGACCGGTATTTTATAGGTGCGCTGCGTGCCGTAGGTCCATTTCAATATAGGGAAGGCATAGCTCCTCTCCTGGCCCGGCGCCAGTATCTCCACCCTGCTCTGGTCCGCGGCCAGGCCGTTGACGTAAAGGCCTGTACGGGTTTCCCTGGCCTCGGCGCCGCCCACGTTCCTGATCTTGTAATAGGCCTTGTCCCCCGACACCCAGAAGTCCACCACGACCAGCTCCGGTTTGTCGGTGGTGAACGAGGTCACCTCCACGAATACCTTCTTGGTGGTCGTGCCCACGGAGTTGGTGGCGGTCAGCACATACTCCTGGCTGACGGCCGGGGAGACTATTTTGTTGCCCACGGACTGGACATTGCCCACCGCGCTGAGGTCCACCTTCGTTGCGGCGGTCGTGCTCCAGCTCAGCACCACGGCCTGGCCCCAGGTGATGGCCTCCGGCTCGGCCTTGAAAAAGGTGATGGTGGGCGCGGGCACGTCGGCCTTCTGCGGCGCCTTGATCTTGAAACGGGCGTTGGCGTACTCTTTGCCGTTGACAATTACTTTAATGATGTACTGGCCGGTCTCCCAGGCCCCTCCCGAGGGAGGCGGGTGGCCGAAGGAGAAATAACGGGTGCCCTTGAGCGTGATGGAATCATCGTACAGCGGCCGGTTGACCTCCCTGTTGTTGCCGTCCTTGAAAAACAGCCAGGCGGCGGTGACCAGCGTATCCTCAGGCGCATTGTTGATGCGGGCGGACAGATAGATGGTGGGGGTATCGGCGTTGAAGTCCTCCCTTGCCACGCCCATGGCCTGGCCCTGGGCGTCCACCACGGCCGCGGTGGTCACCTCCGAAAGCGACATGGCGGCCGGGTCCGCCGGGGCAACCACCTCGGGATTGACTTTGACACAGCCGGCTGCGACGATCAAAAGAACTGATAAGACAAACAATTTACGCATGAAACCACCCGCATTTTTTTATTCATCATATTTCAGGGGCAAGGCATTGTCAATGATGTTTTATTCTCCGGTCATTGAGAGCGCTATTTATTACGTTGTCATTGCGAGCCCCTTTTATACATTGTCATTGCGAGGAACGCAGTGACGAAGCAATCTTGTGCGTGATTGCGGCTATACAGGATTGCCACGGCCTTCGGCCTCGCAATGACCGGGGAAAAAGGAGGAGGGGCGGCTTGCGCCGCCCCTCCTTTGCTATCGAGTGCCTGTGTGGTGGTGATTACACCCTGCGGGTTTTGAAGATGAGGATGAGGGTGACGATCACGAGGATGGCGCCGATGGCGATGATGACCCAGACCCACAGCGGGGTTGCAGGCTCTGAAGGAGCAGGCGCCGGCGGTTCCGGAGCTGCTTCTGTCTGCATGCTGAAGGTGGCGGACCAATCACTCGGGATGTTCTGGCCGTTGACTTCCAGGGCCTTCACACGCCAGAAGTAATTGGTGCTGTAGTCCAGGGTGCCGTCGTATTCGTAACCGGTGGTGGTGGTGGTGGCGGTTACGACCAGGCTCTTGAACTCAGGATCCTTGGCGAGGTCGAACTGATACTTGGTCGCCTCTTTCCAGGGGCTCCATGAGAAGGAGGCCGGCTTTACTTTGCAGCCGAGGCAGCCGTTGTTGGGGGCCAGCAACTGTACGCCGTAGTACGGGGTGTTGACGATGAATCCCGCCTTGACGGTGAAGCTGCGAACCTCAGACCACGGGCTGGCAGCGAACTGCTGCGTGGCTGAACGTGCGGAGCGGACCCTCCAGTAGTAGATGGCGCCGGCTTCAGGCAGCGCACCCGGAGCTATCCAGGCGGCCGGTGAAGTCATGTTGGTGGCGTCCATCTGCATCAGGATCGATCCGGTCACGGTGGAGATGGCGCCTGCGTTGCTCACCGCAGGATTGACCCTCAGTGTGAACGCGGCGTCCTTGGCGATCTGGAGCTGGTACCAGGTTGACAGACAGAGCTGTTCCCAGGCCAGGTCCACCTGCTGGTTGCGGCCCGTTACCGGGTCGGCGCCCACCAGGTACTGATCAGCCGGGCTCTTCAGGATCGGGCCTTTCTTGGCCAGACAGTCGGTGTAAGCCCAGAGCATGCCGCGCCTGATAGTCGGCGCATAGCCGAATCCGGTGAGATCGAGTGCGGCGATGTACTGCGGGAAGTTCCACATGCGGCCGAGGAGCCTTGCGGCATTGTAGTTAACCCTCAGACCTGCAGCATAGAGCCAGTTGCCGCTCTCGTCATCGATGGCGTAGAGGGTGGTGTTGGTGTCGAGAGTGCAGCAGCCGCAGTATTTGAGCGAGGTCGGCTCGAGCGTGAACTTTACGCCGGCAGTGGTGATGGGCGCAAAGATGTCGAGACAATCCCAGCCGATGCCCGGCTTGGGCATGCCGTCGCGCGGCTTGAGTGTGCGGCAGACGGCGCTGTTGTCCATCAGGACCGAGGTAGTGATGTTGTCATGCGCGCTGTACAGCGCCGGCTGGGGATCGCCTGTCCAGGCCTGGACCAGGCCGAACTGGCCGACGATGTGCGGCGGGTTGATGGCGGGTGCAGGCCATGCCAGCAGCGGCTCGGCGGCGAAGATGTAGGCGTTGCCGTTGGCGGCTGCCATCATGTCGTTGTCGACCCACCTCTGGAACGAAGGAGCCGTGTTGCGATAGACGGTGCCCATGCCGGTGGCGGCCAGGGCGTCATCGCCGACGTAGATGAAGCTGTTGTTCTTGAAGTCCACGTCGAAAATGACATGCTCTTGACCGTGGCCGGAGATGGACTCGGAGCCGGAGGTGAAGCTCACGCCCTTATCGGCGGAGTAGGCCACCGGGTAGGATGAGACTGCGCCTGCGCCGACCAGTACTTTACCGTCGGGAACAGCCACGATGGTGTGGGTGGTCTCGAGGTTGGACTGGTAGGTGGGCAGGTTGGTGGACCAGGCGGTGCCGGTGTAGGGCAGCCTCTGGACCATGCCTGATCCGTTAACGGTGTACATGGTGGTGCTGGTCTCGAAGGCGAAGTCCTGGATGGCGAAGCGCGGTGTGACTGTCGCCCAGTAATCGCCGTAGTCCGGAGACCAGGCCATTGCCCTTGTATTCTGCGCGGCCCAGCCGACGATCTCGCCGTCAGGCTTGTCGGTGCAGGACGGGACGACCCTCAGTATGGGCAGGTCGCTCTGCGGTCCCGGAGGGCAGGTCATGAGGGAGGTCGGGCGTGCGTACACGCGCTCCCAGTAGGTGCCCAGCGGGGGAACCGCGGGCAGCGGGGCAGCCACGTTGGGATTGATGGTGGCGCGCCACACGCTGTCAAACGAGTTACAGGTGGTGAGGCCAAGATTGGTGTTGGACGAGGCCAGGTAGATGGTGGTGCAATCGGGCGCTACCGCCACGTCGTTGAACCAATCGATGGTGGTGTTGATCAGGACGAGCTGGTTCCAGGTCTCGCCGTTGTTGCGGGAGATGGCGAATGCAGACTCGTCGTTGACTACCGGGATTGCATACTGCTGGAGATACCAGGGTGTGCCGAAAGCCTCGGCAGGCTGCGAGCCGGTGGCTGCGTAGCCCAGTGAGCCGTCGGCGTTCCAGGCGACGATAGCTGCGCCATCGCCGGTCTTGGCTGCTGCGCAGGCTATGTTGGCGGCGCCGGTGGTCGGCTTAAGGGCCGGGTACCAGCACGGGATGGGACAGGTGGTCGGCGAGTCCGTGAACCAGGTGGGCACGGTCGCCGAGCAGGAGAAGCCGAAGCGCTCGCCTGCCAGCAGTTTGCCGCTGGCATAGGTGCCGAAGTATGCGATGGAGTAGATGCGCTTGTCAGCGATAGTGGTGGTGTCCATCAGGGTGTAGATGGTTGTGTCGTCGACACGATAGATACCACTGTTCAATACTATGCTGTTGACGTCAAGGCTGATGTATGCCCTGCGCAACGAGGCCGACTGTCCGGAGAAGTCGGACGGAAGCTGCAGGGATACGTTCCTCAGCACGGCATTGCCGGCGGGAGCCGGTCCCGTCGGGTTGGCTACTACGACGCCCGGGAATGTGTAGCCGTAGGCTGTAGTAGTGTTCATGTTGAGGTCGCGCATGGCTACGTTGAAGTAGGTGGCTGCGGGGACGGAGTAGACCAGCGCTACCGCGGAGTCGCCGCTGTAGGTCGGCGAGAATTTGAGGGCATAGATACCGGTGTCAATAGCAGCAGCGCCGCTCCACGGGCTGAGCTGCTGGTTCCAGGTGGTGAAACCGGTGGAAGACCTGACATACCAGGCGCCGGTGCCGGCAGCGGTGACGGTGCCGAAACCGATGTCACGCTTTCCGCCGTAGTCTATAGAGATGTCGAGACAGCGGATGGTCGTGCCTGCTCCCAGTGTGTAGGTCGCGGTTGCGAAGTCATAACCCGCAAAAGCCAGGTCCCAGTTGTTGCCGCCGTCGGAGGAGTACCAGATGTTGACGGGGCCGGTGCCCGCGGCAACGGCACCCACTGAACCAACGTCGGAGGTGACGGCCATGACTTTGGGGTCGTCAGGGGCGATGGCAACCTGGAACAGGTTGGCGCCGCCGGGGAAGTTGGGGCTGCGCACCAGGGCCAGGTCGCGGGTGATGGTGGCAGCGATGCCTGAGTTGGTGCTGTAGTAAAGGCCGGTGAAATATCCACCGTTGGGATACAGAGCCCACTCAGCAGCGGGGTTGTTATTCACACCGACCGTGGTGCTGGTCGGGGCTACGGCCGTGACTACGCCCGCGGACACACGGTCAAACCACGTGCGGTCGATGAAGGCGATGGTCATGCCGTCGTTGCCGGCGGCCATGCCGTTAATGCTGCTGCCCATGCCGTTAAAGTTACCGATGGTGACGTCCTTTTCATTAAGGATGTCGTTCTTTCCCGATACCGACATCGGGGTCGAGACGGTGTCCCACTTCATGATGCCCGGGTCCGCAGACACCGCTGACGGCGCTGCGATATTGACCGGTACCACGAAGGAGGCAACCATCAATATAGCTGCGAAAACTCCAAGAATGCTTGGAAACCTTGTTTTCATTATTCCTCCTGATTTTTTTAAACCCGGTAAGCCCACTCAGGGCTGTTTTACGGCCCCGGACTTATCCCTCCGGGAACCTCCGCGCAAAATTTTCGACCTCTTGCGGGAGGTTTTTTCCAGGCAACCCCCACCGTTACGGCGGCGGCGGCCCTGCAGGTCATTTAAAGCCGGCCTGACTACGGCTGTCCCCCTCGTGTCGGACGCTGCGCCCCGGGACCAGGGCAGATCTTTCTTATTGCCGCGGCAACGCGTACAGGAAACCGCAGCCTTTTCGGTTGCACATCACCTCCTTTAATATAAAATTCCCAATGCACAAGAGACAAGGATATACCTTGCCTTGATTTCAAGTATATCATATCGTGTCAATAGATAAAGATTGAGATTAAGATTGAGATTCAGATTCAGTCTGAGAAATCAATAGTAGTATCCCCTCACCCTCTGTATAAAGGCCCTCAACAGCAGGATGAAGATGACTATGAGGACAAGGCTGACGCCGGCCACCACCCAGAGGTTGACCAGGCCGACCTGGAAGGCGTAGGGAGAGAGCGCCCATTTGCTCTTGTTGCCCGACACGTCCAGGGCCTGCACGCGCCAGTAGTAGGTGCCCGGCTCGATATTCATGGTCACGCTGGTCTCGGTGATACCGCTGCGGCGCATGCCGGGCATGAGCGGGAAGAAGTTGAGGTTGTCGGCCACCTCAATTGTGTAGAGCACTGCGCCGCTGTCGTCCTTGGCGGCCATCCAGGTGAAGGTAACCGGCTGGCCGCCCATCACGCCGAAACGATCCGTGGTGGGGGAGATGGGGGCGGGAGATGTGGGCGGGTTGTTCTCCACCGGCAATTCCCAGTTGGCGATATTGCCCGCGCGGTCGGTGGCCACCAGCGTATGCTTGCCGGCCGATGTCTCGGGCACGGTGAAATTGTAGGTGAAGCGGCCGTTTTTATCGGATGTGGGGGAGGAGGTGACCACCGCATCGTCGTACTTGATGGAGACCTCGCTGCCGGGGGCAAAGCCGTAGCCGCTGATCGTGGCCGACTTGCCCGCCAGAGGCACGGCCGGCTCGATAACGATATAAGGAGAGATCTTGAAGCGCAGCGTGGCCTCCTGGTTGTACATCTTCTGGGCCGTGGCCTTCATCACATGCGTGCCCGCCATCAGGTCGGGAACCGGCACGCCGGCGGTGAAGCATCCCTTGCTATCCGATTCAAGCTCGAGGTCCAACGGCTCGCCGTCTATATAAAGCTGTATCTTGTCGGAGGGGGTGAAACCGCTGCCGGACACATTGGCCGTGGAGCGGGGCAGCAGCTTGTCGTCTTTGCAGACCAGGCCGGGCGTGACGTTGAATGCGAAATTAATCATCTGTGCAGCGCGGCCCGCCTTGATATAGTGGAAGTAGTTGGTGCCGTTGACGGCCTGGGGCACGCTCAGGCTGACGGTCATGGACTGTTTGAGGCGCTCGTTCCAGCCGTCGGCCAGCATGACCGCCGTGGGATCCGATCCGTCGTCATCACCGGTGGCGCTGCCGCTCATGGTGGCCGTCTTGCTGAACCAGATCTCGTAATTGCCGTCCAGCGGATAGCTGCCGCTCTCAATCAATATGGTCACCTGCGTGCCGGTGGGCCCCGAATTGGGGGTCAAAGTCGTGGTAATGCCGCACTTGCCGCCGGCGCAGCCCTGCCCCTCAACGGGCAAAGGCGCCAGCGCCGGCAAGAGGGCAATAAAAAGCGCAAATATACCTGTCAGATATAAGTATATCCTCATATTGACAATTTAAGCGGTTTGATTTCCTTTGTCAAGCGTTCAGATACGGAAGTGACATAATCCTAAGAATATTAATAGAACAAATGTACGCAAAATATGTAGGGGCGTTGCTTTAGCTGCGCCCTATCACCATTATGTCATTGCGAGCGAAGCGTGGCAATCTTGTGCATACAATTAGGGTGACAGAAGATTGCCGCGTCGCCTTCGGCTCCTCGCAATGACTCTTTCAATCATGGAATGTGTTCAGGATTTCGGATTTACCCTATAGCGATATGATTCCTCTTCTGACCGCCGTGATGACGGCCTGGGTGCGGGCGTTGGCGTCAAGCTTGCGCAGTATGGAGGTCACGTGGTTTTTAATGGTCTGCTCGCTGATATCAAGCATGCCGGCGATCTGTTTATTCAGGTAGCCCTTGGCCATATAGTTGAGTATCTGTGTCTCCCGCGGTGTGAGCGGCGAGACAAAGGTCTCTACGCCCTTGCCCCAGGAGAAGTCCTGGAATTGCTCCAGCACCTGCGCGGCCACTTTAGGCTGCGAGAGGAAGCTGTCATTGAGGGGGTATTCGCCGCGCGAGGCCCGGCGGATAATGGTGATGAGCTCCTCGGAGGAGATATCACGGCTGACGTAACCGGCGGCGCGCGCCTTGATGGCCATGAACAGGCCTTCGTCGTTGGGGGCGGGCGCTATAACGATCACGGCCACGCTGGGCACATGCTGCTTGACCACGCGCGCCAGCTCCATGCCTTCGCTGTTCAGGCTGATATCCAGCAGTACCACGTCGGGTATCTCGTTGACAACCCTGGCCAGCAGCTCGCTCTCGCTGCTGACCTCGGCAGAGATAATGATATCGTCAGCCTCTTTGAGGAAGAACTCGACGCCTTTGCGGAAAAGAGGCTGCCTGTCCGCAAGAATGACCTTAATTTTCCCTGATTGTACCGTCAATAGACTCCTTTTATAGTATCAATATTACATTATATATATAACGGCGGGCAATACGGGGAGGTTGAGATTTAGATTTAGACTTAGATTTAGATTAAGATTCAGACTCAGATTTTGTGCATTATTGGGACGACGCTGCGAATCCTTAAGTTTGCCTAAGTCTGAATCTGAGTCTTAATCTTTTGCTTTACATTTCGCTTCTGTCGAAGAGCAACCTGTTGAGGATGACCGTCCAGGGGTGCGGGCTTGCGCGCAGGTCGGCCGGCAGGCCTGCCGTCAGGCGGCGGATAAGTATGAGCGCGACAACGCCCGTGAAAACAAGCGTCATGTCGATCGGCCGGTCGAGCAGGGCCGAGCTGACCGGGCAGGAGGCGAATCCGATAATGACGGCCAGGGGAAAGACCAGGCTGGGCGACCCGCCCAGGCGAAGGCGCTCGTTGAGGTTGCTGCCGCTTTTCTTCCAGCGCAGGGCGGTGCGGATCAGGAATCCGGCCATGGCTATGGCCAGCGCGATGACGAAGATGAGAGGGACGCCGTAGGCAACGCTGAGCGTGAAATTGATGCCCACGCTGACCGTGTTGCCGCGCTCGCCGTCGAAGCGGCGGAAGACCGGCCACATCTGCCCGCACAGGGCCGCCAGGCCCGCCAGCCCGTTGACGATCAGCGGGAACCCCAGCAGGAATCCGGCCAGCACCGGCAGGATGCCCTTGAGTATGTCCAGCATAAAGCCGAGTATTCCCCAGGGGCGGCCGACGTTGTACCACAGCGCGTGATGCAGGTCGGGCTCATGCGAGAGGTCCACACCGCGCATGCGCCCGATCAAGATCATGAAGGGTGTTGCGCCCAGAAAGTACGAGGCGATGATGAGAAGTATATATAGATATAACATGAATCAGGGGAAATTATACCATATTGTAGGGGCATTACTGTAGGGGCGTAGCTTTAGCTGCGCCCGAATAAAATTTCAACGAATCGCCCGCATCGGGCGGATTTTTAAATCCGCCCCTACGTTTATCTGCGCCGTAACACAAACGCGATGCCCAGGCCGATGACCAGCAGGCCACCGGCGATGATGATCACAAGCACGGGGACGGCCATGCCGGAAGCCACATCGTTGCCTGATGCGTCCGAAACGGTGGGGGCAGGGGATGCCGCAGGTGGAGGTGCGGTGGTTGTTGCAGGGACGTCGGATGAAGCCGTTACCCTGCCCAGCAGGGCAAACGGGGAGAGGCGACCGACCATCCCGGTCACTTCACCGTTCTCCGTATCTACACTGGAGGAGATATCCGTCCATTGCAGATCATCGAGCTGTGCCAGGTAAAGATCGGATTCCCTGACATCGGCAGGCAGGGTGGAGGGGTCATACTTTAAGGTGACCGTGGCTGCCGGGCTGAAGGTGGCGCCGGCGGGTTCGAATAAATAGGCTTCGATAACTACGCCGTCTGCCGGCGGGTCAGGCGGGTCGTCGATCTGAGCAAGCGTGATCTGCCTGCTGCCGCCGGGAAGGGATACGGTGGTATTTTCCGCAAGGGTGAACACTATTTTGCCGTTGGAGCCGCTGAGGCTGACGGCTGAGGCCGTTACCCCCTCGCCGGTTGTAAACGCGGAGTTCGTGCCCAGCAGGTTGGTCGAAATCGTAGTGGAAGAGGCAGTTGTCGTAGTCGTAGTCGTGGTGGTGGTCGTCGTGGCCGGAGGCAAGTACCTGATGGCGAATATGGTGAAATGCGCCACCGGGGCGGAGACCTCTTTCGCGGCCGTATCTACGGTGGAGCTGAGCTTGAGCCAGGACGCGCCGTTCCAGCAGGCGATGTAAAGGCTGGATTCCAGGGCGCCGGCAGGCAGTGATGACTGCTCGTATTTGAACGTCATGGTCGCCGCCGGCGAGAAAGTGGCGCCGGACGGCATGAAGCTGTAGGCGCGAATGAGAGTGGAATTGTCATTGGCCGCCGGAGGTTTGGATTCCGTGGCCGCTCCCAGCTGAGTGGAGCCCTGCATATTGATAGTCGTATTGGCCGCCAGGTTGAGCCTGACGCGTCCATCCGGGCTGGCCAGCTCCCTGGCTGCAGGCAGGATGCCGGCGGCCAGTACAAAACTGCCGGTTTTGCCGAGCATCAGCGTCGATATCGTGCCGACAGTCGAAGCCGACGTGGAGGAGTTTATCGTAATCGAAATCGACATGGTGCAGTAATGTCCGGCGCTGTCGTCGGCCCGCACTATAAAGCTGTAAGTCAGGGGGGTGGAGGGGGTGCCGGATATAACGCCGGTGGCGCTGTTGAGCATCAGCCCGTCGGGAAGGGCTCCGCCGATCACGGTCCAGGTGTAGGGTTCCGTTCCGCCGCTTGCTTCAAGCGTGACAGAGTACGCCGTGCCGACTGTGCCGTCGGGCAATGTCGATGGGGAGATAACGCACGTGCCATCTGCCAGAGCGGTCTGTGTTAAACACGGCAATAAGGCGACGCAGACGACCGATGCTATCAGCACAACAGCGACGGCTGCCGACGGGATACGCTGCGTACTGTTGAACATATATCTATAATATCAGCGGTCTGAAAGTATTTTCTTGACTTGTTTTTTCAAAGGTGGTAAATCGTTTAGGACTGTTTTCCAGACTTCTGCAAGGTCAACATTTGCGTATTCATGAACAATAACGTTGCGTGTACCTACAATTGTCTGCCATGGTATATCGGGATACTTCTTACGTACAGATGACGGTACATGTTTGGAGGCCTCGCCAATTATTTCAAGACATCTTACTACTGCGTAATTTGTCATTGTATTCTCAACAAACTGCTCGAAAGTCATTCCTCTAATGAAAAGCTGGGCAGCTTCGATGTTTATAATGATATCTTTAAGATAAATCGAATAATCTTTCATATGTCTATATGTATATTAAATCCCTTGACACATAATCGCGCAGTTCATGGCGCAGATTGCGTCCGGGTATAACATCAACCTTGCGCCCCATAAGTTCCTCGAGATATATATATAGATCCGCGCGCTCGAAAAGGCTAATACCTTTGTTGAACGTGACCAGAAAATCTATATCGCTACGTTTTTTCTGGTCTCCGCGGGCGTATGAACCAAAAACGCCGATTTTATCAACATGAAACCGGCTCTGGAGCTCCGGCCTGTTCCGCCGGATGATCTCCCGTATCTCTTCCAGGCTCGAGACCCTGGTCCTGCGCTGTGTGGCCATGAGGGTATTATATCACCTTCACGGTCGCTGCAGGGGCGGATTTAGAAGTCCGCCCGCAAATGGGGTGATGCGTCCATATAAAGTTCGGGCGGACCTGAAGGTCCGCCCCTACGGTAGTCTTATATATGCCGTTGCCTGCCCCTCATATAGATAAAACCGCCTATCAGGGCGACCAGTATGAAGGTGGCGCTGATGATAAGCAGCAGGTCAGGCTGCGCCAGGTCGGCAACGGTAAAGCTTCCGGCCGGCACGCCGCCCGCAGATACGCTGTAGCTGCCGGGCTGCGAACGAGTGACCGTAAAAGTGAGGAGCGCCGTTTTGCCACTCTCGATAGTCACGTGACGGCTGGTTTCCTCGCCGCCGTTTACGAGCAGCTTTATTGTGGACGTACCGCCGGCGCCGCCCCGGTTGGCCACGACTGCGTTCACTGTCACGATGTCTCCCGGCTTAACGCTGGTTGCGGAGAGCGACGCGCTCTGCACGACGAGGTTGGGCAGAGTCACCGGAGTGGATGCGGGGGGTGGGATTGTCGAGGAGTGTGAAGTTGCGAGGGCGGTAGTCCTGACGGCGGGACCGCCCGGATCGACGATTGTGCCGTTGACCTGTCCGTCGCCATCGCCCAGACCGCCGTCTTTGATCCTGAGCACCAGGGTATTGGTGCCCGGAAAATAGCTCATAAGGGATGAGCAGTCCACAAATATGCCGTTTAGACACTTATAGTATCGCGCCCCTCCCGGGAGGTTGGCCGGTAGAGTAATCGTAATGGTGGCGGTCGCTCCCGGCGCAAGCCCGACGATCTCGAAGGAGAAATATCCGAACGGGAAGGTAAGATTTGAGCCTGTTGCGCAATCCATCAGGCCGAGGGCTCGCAACCCCGTGATGCCACCGACATCCGTGGTGAAAGTCGCATTGCCCTGTCCTGTGGACACCGGTATGGTGACGGACTTGTTGAGGCCGACTTCGTAGGCGCCGATGGTGCAGTTAACGGCCTGCGGCCGGGCCACTCCCCTCTGGTCAGTGGCAGGTGCGTTGCCGTTGTCGCCCCTGTTGAAGGCCGGGCTGTCGATGCCGACGGCGCAGGTAAAAGTCGGCCCGCCGTTATTCTGCAGCGGCCCAAGCAGGGGGTTGGCATTGACCTGGTCTCCCGCAGCATCGAAACCCAGCTCGTTCAGGCTGTCTATGTTATGCCCGACCGACTGCACGGTACCCCTGTTGAGGCAGTTGCGCGCGCCCTGCTGCACGGCGGTATTGTTGGCGACAATGGTATTGACGAAAATAGCCAGCGAGAGCCTTGAATTGAAAAGCCCGCCTCCGTAAGAGTTGACGTCGCTGCCGGTGCTGTTATTGGCGATGGTGTCGCTTTGAAATACCGTTAGTCCCAATATGGATGCTATGCCTCCGCCGGCATTGGAGACCGGCGGCAACTGGGCATCCCCGCTTACCCCGTCTTCCCCGGGATTAAATCCAGTTTCCGGCAGGGTTAAGCCCGGAGGCGGATCGGGATAGGTCAGGCTGTTGCCGCTGACGGTGCAGTTGACCAGGTTGCCGAGGCTTATCAGCATTCCTATGCCGCCGCCCAGCAGGCCGGTCCGGTTGCCACTGAATGTGCATCCGTTCAGCGAGTACAGGCTGAAGGCAGAGGACATGCCGCCGCCCCAGTTCAGCGCTGCATTATTGGCGACGGTGCAGTTGTTGAGCACAACCGGCGCTGCGGGTGGTTGGGGAAAGCCGTCCCCGTCAATTTGCTGGTCGAGGGCATAAAAACCGTCCAGGTTTTCATAGGCATAACCGTCACCCGGCACTGCGCCTGCAGAGAGCGCGTCCGGATTGCTCAGGTATTCTTCCACAAATCCTGACCCGAGTATGAAAAGGCCTCCGCCCCCGCCGCCGGCGAGATTGTTGCTTATGTTACAGGTGTTGACGGTCGCAGCGGCCTCCCCGATCTCAGTCAGCCCGTAGAATATGCCTCCGCCCCAGCGGCCGGCCAGGTTGCCGCTGACCGTGCAACCGGTCATATTGAGCGTCGTATCATAAACGGCAAAGATACCCCCGCCTATTCCCAGATCGCCTGCGGCCGTGTTATTGCTGATGGTGCACTGGTTCAGGTTGAGCGTGCATCCGAAGGCGGCTATCCCGCCGCCCAGTCCGCCTGATTCATCGTCGAAAACTCCCCTTTCCAATAAATCCGCCGGGGCACGGCGTCCTTCAGGTGCAAAGTCATCCACCCAGGTGGCTGTATTGTTGCTGACGGTGCAGCGGTTGAGCGTGACGATGTTGTCGTTGTCGATCCAGATACCGCCGCCATAGTCAATGCTGTCATTATGCGTTATAACACAATCATTAATGGTAATGGTGTTATTTAAAGCAGTTTCATCTACATAGATACCGTTCCAGTTCCCGTTCCGGATGGTCAAGCCGTAGATAAGTACGTTACCGCCATTTAAAGCATAAATGCCGATAACCTCATCTTCCGGATCAGCGGAGCCGTTTATTACGGTCGATGCGGCGCCGGCGCCCAGCAAGGTCAGGGATTTATTGATGGTAATAAAGTCCGCCTGGTTATATGTGCCGGCCGCAATGTTGACCGTCCCGGCGGCACACGCGGTGTCGATGCCGGCCTGTATGGTAAGCTTGGGCCCAACGTTGCCGGCGGTGTGGAGCGGCGAGCTGCCGTCCCAGGCGTCATCGCCCGTCGAGCCGTTCACGTACACGGTGTTCAGACAGTTATTTGCGCCGGCCGTCCCGGGCAGGGCAAGCGTGGATACAGCCGGTAATAAAAGCGCAGCTAACAGGATCAGGGAAAGCCGCTTCACGATTTCTTTCATAATACTCCTCCTGGAGACTAGCCGGTTATCCTCGCCCGACTATCTGCGCCGACATGTCAGCCGCGGTTTTGCCGACAAGTATAGCAGCGGGGAAAACCCCTGTAAACAGGGGGTTGTAAACACAGGGATTATGAAGGCATTGTGGATAAGTGTTAAAATATCGCTCGCCATATGCATGAATGCGGGCGCAGCTAAAGCAACGCCCCTGCAGATAAATATGAAAAACGTAGGGGCGGACTTTTAAGTCCGCCCGAAAAGAGCGGGCGCAGCTAAAGCAACGCCCCTGCAGATAAATATGAATATTGAAGCTGAACTGGCCAGATACAAGACCTCTTACCCCACGCTTCTGACCATAGGTGTTTTCGACGGCGTGCACCGCGGTCACCTGCATTTGCTGGGGCACCTGGTTGCCCGCGCGCAAGAGAGGGGCTGCCCCTCGGGCGTGGTCACTTTCCGCACGCATCCGGAGAAGGTGCTGGGCCGCCGGGACACCATACCCTGGATTACCACTCTGCGTGAACGCACGCGCCTGCTGCGCGCGGCCGGGGTGGATGTGGTGGTGCCGGTTACTTTTACCCGGGACGTGGCCGGACTTTCCGCGCGTGAATTCGTCCTGCTGCTGCAGAAGCATTTAAATATGGGCGGTTTGGTGCTGGGGCCTGATTTTGCGCTGGGCCATGGCCGGCAGGGCGATCCGGACTGCCTGCAGCGGATAGGAGAGGAGCTTGATTTCCGCGTCGAGGTCGTGAAGCCTGCCAGGCTGGGTGGCGAAGTGATCAGCAGCAGTTCCATCCGCAGATCGCTGGCGTCGGGTGATATAAATAAGGTGAAAGATATGCTGGGCCGCCGCTTCATTCTGGAAGGGAAGGTAGTTGCGGGGGACCGCCGCGGCCGTACCCTCGGCTTTCCAACTGCTAATATTGAGATGCAGCCGGAACAGGCCATGCCGAGGGACGGCATCTACGCAACTGTCGCAATCCGGGGACGGCAGAGGCTGGCCTCCGTGACCAATATCGGTGTGCGGCCGACTTTCGGCGGGTTGAAACGCCTGGTCGAGACGTATATATTGGACTTCGACGGCGATCTATATGGAAAGCGACTCTGTATTGAACTGGTTGCCAGGCTGAGGGACGAGATGAAGTTCAACAGCGCCGAGGAACTGAAGATTCAGATGGCCAAAGATACACTTAAAGCGAGGAGTATATTAGAGATGTAGGCGCGGACTTTTAAGTCCGCCCGAAACGGGCGCAGCTAAATCAGCTTTCCTACGTTATTAAAAGGAATATAGATTATGAAGAAACTATCGGACACCGAATTCAAACGCCTCTTCCGACGGGGTGTAAGCCAGATTATTAATGAGGAAGAGCTGCTCAAGATGATGCAGTCCGGCCGCCCGCTGCGTCTAAAGCAGGGCTTCGATCCCAGCTTCACGGACATACATATGGGCCACGTGGTTGGGCTGCGCAAGCTGCGACAGTTCCAGCAGCTCGGGCACCAGGTGGTGCTTATCGTGGGGGACTGGACCGCCCGCATCGGCGACCCCACGGGGCGATCGGCCACACGTCCCATGCTCACAGGGGATCAGGTAAAAGCCAACGCCCAGACATATATGGAACAGTTCTTCAAAATCGTGGATAAGGACAGGACCGAGGTGCGCTGGCAGAGCCCCTGGTTCGAGAAGGGTATATTCGGCCTGGAAGATATCATCCGGCTGACCTCGAAGTTTACCGTGGCGCAATTTCTGGCCCGCGAGGATTTCGCGCGCCGCTACGCCGAAGGGCACCCCATCGCTATCACCGAATTTCTTTACCCGCTTATGCAGGGCTACGACTCCGTCATGATCGAGTCTGACGTCGAGTTCGGCGGCACCGACCAGGTCTTCAACTGCATGGTGGGCCGCCAGCTCCAGGAGATGGTGGGACAGAAGCCGCAGCAGGTCTTCCTCATGCCGCTGCTGGTCGGCACCGACGGCGTGCAGAAAATGAGCAAAAGCCTGGGCAACTATATCGGTGTCACCGACCCGCCGGCCGAGATGTTCGGCAAGACCATGTCCATCAATGACAGTATGATCATACCGTACCTGGAGCTGCTGACGGATGTGCCTGACGAAGAGATCGAACATTTCAATGCGGGCATGGCCAGCGGACGTCTCAATCCCATGACGGTCAAGAAACGCCTGGCCCATGAGCTGGTCAAGGATTTCTGGAGCGCGAAGGACGCCGAAGAGGCGGCCGAGGAGTTCGCCCGCACCGTTCAGCAAAAGGAAGTCCCCGATGAGATACCGGTGCTCAAAATCGCAGGCGGATCGACTTCCCTGCTGTCAGCGGAGATATCGCGAGCCGGGCTGGCTAAAAGCCGCTCGGAGGCACGACGCCTGCTGGAGCAGAAGGCTATCGAGATCAACGGCAAAACGGTCAATGAAGACCTGGAGATGGGCAAGATCGACGACGGCAGCGTGATCAAGGTGGGTAAGAGACGGTATATAAAGGTCGTCCGCAGCTGATCCGTCATTGCGAACGAAGTGAAGCAATCTTGTCCACCTCGTCATTGCGAGCATAGCGAAGCAATCTTGTGTGGAATGTCATCTCAACAGAAGATTGCCGCGTCGCTACGCTCCTCGCAATGACATATAGTAGACTCTTGAAATAACATGATAAATGATGCTTCTTTCAATTTATATGCGCATATCTGAATTCCATTGCCCGCCCAAATAATCTATAATTTACGGACTAATCTTTTGGGAGGCCCTACATGCAGTTGAGAATTCCAGGCCCGACACCCTGCCCTGATGAGGTACTGAAAGCCGGCGGTCGCCAGATGATAAATCATCGCGGCAAGGAATTTGGCGAGATGCAGAACCGCATAACTCCTAAACTGAAACAGTGCTTTCAGACTAAAAACGACCTGTTGATCCTCACCACCTCGGGTACCGGTGGCCTGGAATCAGCTGTAGTGAATATGCTGTCGCCCGGTGACAAGGTGCTGGGTGTCTCCATCGGCATTTTCGGAGACCGCTTCGCCGAATGCGCAAAGGTATACGGCGCCGAGGTTATTCCGCTCAAGTATGAATGGGGCCAGGCCGTTAATCCCGACGATGTTAAAAAGGCCCTCAAGGACAATCCCGGCGTCAAAGCCGTGCTGGTGACACATAATGAGACATCAACCGGCACCACCAACCCGCTCAAGGACATCGCCGGAGTGGTGAAAGAAGCCGGCAAGCTCATCCTGGTAGACGCTGTCAGCAGCATGAGTTCCATCGATGTGCAGGTGGATGCCTGGAACCTGGACGTTGTGGTCTCAGGTTCACAGAAAGGATGGATGGTACCGCCCGGACTGGCCTTTGTCAGCGTCAGCCCGGAAGCCTGGAAGGCGCACTCACAGGCTAAAATGCCCAGGTTCTATTTCGATTACACGCGCGCCAGGAAGTTTATCCCGGACGGCCAGACCCCCTGGACCCCGGCTGTTTCTATCTACTTCGCCCTGGACGTTGCCCTGGATATGATGCTGAAAGAAGGGCTGCAGAACATCTTCGCCCGGCATGCCGGAGTTGCGGACAAGGCCAGGAAATGGGTCAGGTCCAAAGGCATGGAGCTGCTGGTGGCGGATGAGAAGAACGCATCCAATACCGTGACGGCAGTGAAAGTCCCCGCAGATATCGAAGTATCCAAATTCTCGGGTACTCTGCGTGACGAGTACAAGGTCGTCATCGCCGGAGGACAGGGCGGCATGAAAGGCAAGGTCTTCCGCATCGGCCACCTGGGCTTTGTTACGGAAAAGGATATGGATGAGGTGCTCGCCGCCATGGACAAGGCGCTGCCGAAGGCTAAGAAAGTATAGTGTGAAGATCGAATGTCATTGCGAGGAGCGTAGCGACGAAGCAATCTTGTACTATCATGCGGGAGCACAGGATTGCCGCGCCCTGCGGGCTCGCAATGACGAATTCATAAACGTGCGCAATGATAAGGCTGTGTAAATAATGGTAAGGAGCTGACAGCATGAAGGTACTTGTAGCTGATCCTTTAGCGCCGGAGGGCATGGAAAGCCTGAAGGCCATGACAGAGGTGGATGTCAAGCTCGGACTGAAGCCGGATGAGCTGAAGGCCATTATCTGTAATTATGACGCCATCATAGTGCGCAGCGAAACCCAGGTGACCAGCGATATCATCAAGGCCGGCAGTAAGCTGCAGATCATCGCCCGCGCCGGCGTGGGCCTCGATAACGTCGATATCAATGCTGCAACCCAGAAGGGTATAATGGTCGTCAACGCCCCCACAGGCAACACGGTGGCCGCGGCCGAACACACCATGGCGCTCATGCTGGCCCTTGCGCGCAATATCCCGCAGGCGCACAGCCAGCTCAAGGCGGGCAAGTGGAACCGCAAGGAATATACCGGCGTAGAGTTGCGCAACAAGACACTGGGCATCATAGGGCTGGGCAACGTCGGCTCCGGCGTGGCCGCCCGCGCCCAGGGTTTCGAGATGAGGCTGGTGGGGTACGATCCCTTCGCCTCGCAGGAATACTCCCAGTCGCTGGGCGTTACGCTGGTTCCACTCGAACAGATCTACAAGGAATCCGACTTTATCACGCTGCACCTGCCTCTCACTCAGCAGACCAAAGGAATGATCGGCGAAAAAGAGATAGCCGCGATGAAAAAAGGGGTGCGTATTATCAACTGCGCGCGGGGAGGCCTCATAGACGATGAGGCTTTGCTCAAGGGTATCGAAGAGGGCAAGGTGGCAGGCGCGGCCATCGATGTTTACGCCTCTGAACCCTGCACCGACAGCATCCTGTTTAAAAGCGATAAGGTCGTCGCCACACCCCACCTGGGCGCCTCGACCAGGGAGGCCCAGACCAATGTCTGTATCGACGTGGTGGACCAGATCATAGACGTCCTCAACGGCAAGCCGGCCAGGTTCGCAGTCAATGTGCCCCAGATAGCACCGGAGCTGCTGGAGATTTTAAGGCCGTATATGGATGTAGCTGCGGTGGTGGGCAAAATGGCGGGACAGCTCATGGGAGGGCAGCTCAAGGGACTCAAGATCAAGTACTCCGGCGAAATCGCCCAATACGATACCTCCGCCCTCAAGGCCTCCATTCTCAGCGGGCTTCTCGACACGGTAAGCGAGGAGCACGTCACGCTGGTCAATGCAGGCGTCATCGCGCAACAGCGCGGGCTCAAGATTTCGGAGCAGAAAGAGACCGATGTGGCCAACTACGCCAGCCTCATCTCGCTGGAGGTGGTGGCCACCGGCGGAAACGTGGACGTTGCCGGCACCGTGCTGCGTGATGAGACACATGTCGTCAGGATCAACCAGTTCTGGCTCGACATCGTGCCCACGGGCGGCTATTTCATGCTTTGCTATCACACCGACAAGCCCGGTCTGATCGGCGCGGTGGGCACAATCACCGGCAAGAATAATGTCAATATCTCCGCCATGCAGGTGGCGCGCATTACGCCCAGGGGCGAGGCGCTCATGATCCTGTCCCTGGACGAGCCGGCCGATGATCCCATCATCAAGAAGATACTGGAAGTGCCGTATATCACAGGGGTCAAGCTGGTCAAGCTGTAGGGGCGGGCGCAGCTAAAGCAACGCCCCTACAATCTGCCTGGGCATAGTATAATATCCGCATGGATATCAATAGCCTCCATATGCTGGAGTTCCCGCTTGTACTGAAAAGGCTGGCCGATCACACATCATTTGCGGCCGGCCGCGACCTGGCGCTGACACTCCAACCAACCTCCGATGCCGGTCATATTCAGCTTCTGCTCAGACAGTCCGCCGAAGCCAGGCGGCTGCTGTCGGTCAGGCCGGATTTCCACATCGGGGAGGCCCACGATGTGAGGGAGGACGCAGCCCGCGCCGGTAAAGGCGCTGCGCTCGATCCTCTGGCTTTGCTCAGGATACAGAGGACGCTGGCTGCCTGTCGCATCGCCCGCAGCGGCCTGCAAAAAATGTCGTCCGACCTGCCGGCCTTATGGGGCATGGCGCAGGATATCACAACGCTGCCGCAGCTGGAAGGCGATATAGGCAAATGCCTTTCGCCCACCGGAGAGGTGCTGGACTCGGCCTCGGCCCATCTGGCGGATGTCAGGTGGCGACTCAAGGATACGCGCAGGCAGCTGCAGGACCGGCTATCGGTAATAGTCAAGTCGAAAAGGGGCCAGGAGATGCTGCAGGAGCAGCTTGTGACCGAGCGCAACGGCCGCTACGTTCTTCCCGTTAGAGTCGAGGCAAAGAGGGAACTGAAGGGCATAGTGCACGATGTTTCAAATACCGGCGCAACGGTCTTCATCGAGCCTATGGAGACCATCGAGTCCGGCAACGAGCTCCGGCAGCTCGAGGTGGAGGAGCGGCAGGAGATCGAGCGAATATTAACGGCCCTCAGTGTTTCCGTGGGGGATGCATGCGGCGATATAGAACTTAATATCGGTATTCTGGCGCGCCTTGACCTGGCTCTGGCCAAAGCCCTGTACGCGGAAAAAACCCGGGCCATCGAGCCGGAGATCGTCAGCGGTACTGAGGAACGGTTCCTGAGGATGGTCAATGCCCGTCATCCGCTGCTCAGGGGCGAGGCTGTGCCGCTCAGTGTAGAGCTGGGCAGGGATTTCTCCGTGTTGATCATCAGCGGCCCTAACGCCGGGGGCAAGACGGTTGCGCTTAAAACCATCGGGCTGCTGGTGCTGATGGCGCAGGCGGGCCTGCCCATACCCTGTGCGGACGGAACGCGGATGCCGATCTACGACGAGGTTTACGCCGACATCGGTGACGAGCAGAGTATCGAGCAGACACTCTCAACCTTCAGCGCTCATATCAGCAATGTCGCGCGCATCGTAAAAAAATCTACGCCTGCCGGCATGGTGCTGCTGGACGAACTGGGCATCAGCACCGACCCGGGTGAAGGCGCCGCCCTGGCCCAGGCGACACTTACACATTTCGTCGACAAGGGCACGGCTGTAGTGGTGACCACCCATTACTCGGAGCTCAAAGCTTTCGCCCATCTCAACAAGGGACTGCGCAACGCCTCACTCGATTTCGATCCGGTTACCCTGATGCCGACATACCGTCTGAGCGTGGGCATACCGGGCGGCAGCAATGCGCTTAATATTGCCGCCCGCTTCGGCCTACCGGATGAGATAGTCGATCAGGCCCGCAGCATCATGTCAAAGGGCTCGCAGGAGGTTGAGGCCATGATGGTTGACCTGGCGGCCGAGCGAAAGAGGCTGGCAGAGGCCCAGCAGTCCATCGACCGGGAAAATGCCCGCGCTGCCGGGCTTTCCGCCGATCTGGAGGCTGAGATATCACGTATCCGGAGCAAAGAGCGGGAGATGGTTCGCGAGATACAGGACAACCTTAATACCGAGATCGCCGGCCTGTATCGTGAGATACGTGAGGCCGAGACCGAACTGAGGAAACAGAGGAAAAAAGAGAGTCTGGAGCGCGCGCGCAAGGCCCTGGAAAATATCACAAAACAGGCAGAGCAGCGTTCAGCGCAGCTGGACCGGAGGCTGGCTGCCATCAGCGATGACGAATCAGGTGTTGAAAAGATCGCGGTAGGAGACAGCATCCGTCTGAAAAATATGAATACACAGGCCACCGTGGTCTCGGTGGATGAGGGGCAGGACAGGTTGGAGGCGCTGGTGGGAGATATAAAACTGACGCTGCGTCTGGACGGCGTGGAAAAGATCGATGCGCCGGAGTCGGACGGCCCCGGAGGTAGGACGGAGGCCAGGCCAAGGACGACCCGCACGGCCGCGCCCGAGTTGGATCTGAGGGGGCAGAGGGCCGAAATGGTTGAATCCGCACTGGATTCCTATCTCAACGATGCATTCATGTCGCAGTTGCCTGAAGTGCGCATTATTCACGGATATGGAACGGGCGCTGTAAGAGGCGCAGTACGGGAGGCGCTGGCCACACACGCGCTGGTTAAATCGTTCAGGCCGGGTAGCCGTGGTCAGGGGGGAGATGGCGTAACCATGGTCGAATTAACGTAGGGGCGGTATTTCAAACACGCCCGTGAAACGGGCGATACGTTGATATTTTGCACGGGCGCAGCTAAAGCAACGCCCCTACGGAAAAATGTGGGGGCGGGTTTTCAAACCCGCCCGTGAAACGGGTATCGGATGAAAGTATGGCTGTAATCGAGCGCTTCGATCTGAGCCGATCACAGGCCCTGCGCTGGCTACGGGACATGTCGGAGCAGGACATCGTTTTTTCGGTATACATAAGACCGGCTGCCTCAAAGGCCGAGGTTGAAAAGGTGTTACAGCAGGCGCTGGATCGTGGCGAGATGCTGGACACACTGGTGGAGAAAGCGGCCGGGTCGACCACCGGCGCCGCTGTTTTTTATGCCATGGGCAAAGGCTGGGTTGTGCGGCCGCCCTTCCCGCTGGCCGGGGACGGCCTGCGCCGCGGCTGCGATCCCGGCCCGTTGAGGTCGACCCTGGAAAAGGACCGGAAGCTGGCATTGATACTGGTGAGGCTGGGGCGTTACGCAGTCGGTGTTTTTGAGGGCGATAAGCTGCTGGCCGGCAAGGCCGGCACAGGATTGGTGCATGCCAGACATCATAAAGGCGGATCGTCAGCCAACCGTTTCGCCAGGCACCGGGAGAAACAGATGGAGTATTTCTTTACCCGCATCGAAGAGCACACACGGGAGATACTCGGCCCGCACCTTGGCGACGTCGAATATGTGATATA
Source organism: Dehalococcoidia bacterium (assembly GCA_041653995.1). Taxonomy (NCBI): domain Bacteria; kingdom Bacillati; phylum Chloroflexota; class Dehalococcoidia; species Dehalococcoidia bacterium. The sequence goes on along the minus strand of JBAZEK010000005.1, from coordinate 37,739 downwards.
CGGCGGCGCCCGCGACACCCTGGCCAGGATGTGGAAGCAATGCGCTTTTTTCGAATTGCTGCGGCCCAGGACGCTGAACAGGTTGATTGATGTGCGCGAGCCCCGGCGTACGGCCTTCGATGATGCACTGAGGCTGGCCTACGGGAGCGTTATCTACGAGGTCATCGAGTAAAAAAAGTTAAAATCCTAATTTCAAAATCCTAAACTCTAAACAATATCAAAATCCTAATTTCAAACTCGAGTTTTGAAATTTGAATTTGTTTAGGATTTAAAATTTAGCTATTAGAGTTTTAATATTATTTGGAATTTGGAGCTTGGAATTTATCTTAGATCTCCCCGTCGGTGCGGAAGATGACCAGCCCGGAGGGCAGCTTGGGATAGAAGAAAGTTGACTTGCGCGGCATGCGGTCGTTAGAATCGGCTACCGCCTTGATTGTCTTTGCGGGGATGGGATCGAGCAGAATCGTAAACTGGAACTGGCCGCTGTCGACCATGCGGCAGGCGGATTCACCGCTGGGCGTATAGGCCAGATTGTCGGAATCGCCCGGCGGCAATCCCAGTAATTTCTCACAGATAATATGCTGCACTGCGCTGACGTCCAGCCTGCCGTACTCCTCAGAGCGCCTCTGTTTGAGAAAATCGTTGACCTTTATTCCGGGCAGCAGGGTCAGGCCGAGCACCTGTCCGGGCTCCAATCCGTATATGCGGATACTGCCCGCGGCCGCGGCAAGCGACACATTTCCTGCGGAAGCTTCCCTGACCTCGAAGTAATCGGACAGGCCTTTTTTAAATTTATCGATGGTTTCCTTCTGGATAGCGCGTACAAGCCTGTGGATGGGCAGTATGACGATACCGGGGTCGGAGAAGGAGACCAGCGCCATCATGACGTAGTTGTAGGCCTCGTTGCCGCTGCCGCCGGGATCAAGCTCGCGGCGGTACTCACGGTATTCCAGCGCTGTCTCATAACGGTGGTGGCCGTCGGCGATATAAATAGGTTTTGGAATTAGAAAATGGCTGACCCTCTGCACAAACTCCGGCTCGTTGACCGCCCAGAAACGGTGATAATCCGTCCCTGTTTGAAAATTATAGGTGGGAGTGGCTTTGACACGGTTAACGATCAACTGGTTGATCTTGCCGCCCGGGTCTTCGTAAAGCCCGAAGATGGGGCTGAAGTCTGCCGAGCAGGCCTTCATCAGGTCCAGCCGGTCAGCCTTGGCTTTGGCCATGGTGAATTCATGTGGGACGACTATTTTATTCTCCCAGGGCTCCAGGCGCACGCAGGCGTACAGCTCCAGCCTCTTTTTTTTCGCTTCGCCTATTTCGAAGCTGTGCTCATGGACATAATAATTAGGCACCTGGTCCTGTATGAGCACATTATCTTTCAACCAGCGGTTGAACTCATCGCGGGCGCGGGTGTACCTGTTACTTCTCTCGTTGTCGCCCTCCTGTTCAAGGCCGAACTCCAGGCGCACCATGTTATATTTATTTTTTTCATAAAGGGCCTTTTGCTCCTGGGCAGATATAACATCGTAGGGCGGGCAGATGATATTTTGCATATATTGCACCGTGGCAGGGTTGTAGCGCACGCCCCTGAATTCAGATATTTCAGCCAAACGTTTTCTCCAATATCATTGTGCCCTTAAAAATCTCATCAGATGCCGCCGCTCCATGCTTTTACAAGGTCATTGACCGGCAGGTCGGTCAACCCTCTGAGTACAAAGCGGCCGCCGCCAACGGTTCCCAGCCTTGTCGCCGGCACCCTGTGTTTGAATGCCATCTCCTCCAGTCTGCGCACCTTTCCCGGGCTGACGGAGACGACAGCGCGTGACTGCGCTTCGCCGAAGATCATTGTGTCCATGCGCCCATACGCCGGCAGATCTCCCTTAAATCCTGTGCCGCCAATTATACAACTTTCAGCCAGCGTCACAGCCAGCCCTCCGTCGGAACAGTCGTGAGCCGACCTGAGCAATCCACGGTCGATAGCCTTGATGAGAAGGTCATGAAGGTTTTTCTCTGCGCGCAGATCAATAGTCTGTGTACCCCTGACTACACCGTGGATCAATTCAAGGTATTCACTACTGCCCAGGGCCCGGTCATTCCCGAAATCTCCCAGTAAAAAGACCGCGTCTCCTTCGCTTTTGAACCCGGCTGTACAGTGGCGTTTAACGTCTTTAATCAGACCTACCATGCCCACCACCGGCGTGGGGAAGATAGCCACACCCCGGGTTTCGTTGTACAGGCTGACGTTGCCGCTGACCACCGGTGTTTTGAGCTTGCGGCAGGCTTGCGACATGCCCTCGATGCAGCGGTGCATCTGGTACATCACGTCATTTCTTTCAGGATTACCAAAGTTGAGGCAGTTGGTGATGGCCATGGGCCGGGCGCCCATGCAGGCGGTATTGCGCGCGGCTTCAGCTACAGCTATGACTCCGCCGACCAACGGATTTACATAACAATAGCGGCCGTTGCCGTCGGTCACCAGGGTATATGCTTTTATTGTTTCCTGTATGCGCAGGACAGCCGCGTCGCCGTCACCCGGTAAAACCACCGAGTTGTTGCCCACCTGGTGGTCGTACTGGCGGAATACCTGTCGCTTGCTGCAGATATTGGGTGAAGCCAGCAGGCGAAGGAGAATTTTGCCGGTGTCTGCGGGTGTTATATCTTTGATTTTCTTGAGATCGAGCTCCTGGAGGTCGTCCAGCCAGGAGGGACGTTTGGGACGGAAACGATATACAGGCGGATTGTTGAGATATTTTACGGGCGCGTGCGCGACAATCTTTCCACCATCGCGGATAGTGGCCATGCCGTCGTCCGTTACTTTACCTATAATATCCGAGTGCAGGCCCCAGCGATCAAAAAGGTCGCTGACCTTGTCCTCGCACCCTTTCTTCACGATGACGACCATGCGTTCCTGCGATTCCGACAGCATGACTTCGTAGGGCGTCATCCCCTTTTCCCGTCTGGGTACCCTTGCCACATCGATATCCAGGCCTGAATCTCCCTTGTCGGCTGCTTCAATGGCAGCGCTGGTCAATCCTGCGGCGCCGCAGTCCTGCAGACCGACGATCCATCCGGTGCGTGTTAACTCCAGGCAGGCCTCGATAAGAAGCTTTTCCATGAAGGGATTGCCCACCTGCACGGCGGAGCGGAGCTCGCGCTGCTCCTCGAAAGTCCGTGAGGCCAGTCCCGACGCCCCGTGCAGTCCGTCGCGGCCTGTATCGGCGCCCACCAGCATGACGAGATTTCCCGCTCCCGAGGCGCGCGCCCTGGTCAGGTCTTCCCGGCGTCCGATACCCAGGCAGAGGGCGTTGACCAGCGGGTTGCCGCTGTAGCACTGATCGAAATATATCTCGCCGCACACATCGGCGATGCCCAGGCAATTGCCGTAACCCGCGATACCTCCCACCACACCGCTCATCAGGTACCGGTTATGCGGATCGGACATGGGGCCGAAGCGCAGGGAGTTGGCCAGGGCAATGGGCCGCAGCCCCATGGTGAAGATGTCGCGCACGATGCCTCCCACGCCGGTGGCGGCGCCCTGGTAAGGCTCGATATAGGACGGGTGATTGTGAGACTCGATCTTGAATCCTATGACCTGGCCGTCGCCGATATCGATAACTCCGGCGTTCTCCTCCCCCGGCTTGATAAGGACGTATCTGCCGGATGTGGGGAAACGTTTCAGCAGGGCCTTGGAATGTTTGTAGCCGCAATGCTCGCTCCAGAGTGAGCCGAACATGCCGAGCTCGACCTCAGTCGGCTCGCGCTCCAGCTTGCTTACAATCAGGTTATATTCCTTGCGGCTGAGCGCAATCTCTTCCAACTGCTCTTTAGATGCCGGCAATTATGGACTCCCAGATGATATTTCCATCGGTGCTGCCCAGTATGTCCTCGCAGGATCGCTCAGGATGGGGCATCATGCCGAGCACGTTGCCCTTTTTATTGATAATGCCTGCAATATTGTTGAGCGCTCCGTTTGGATTGGCTTCCGCGGTTATCTCCCCGCCCGGTGTGCCGTAGCGGAAGGCCACGAGTCCGCCGTCCTCCAGCTCCTTGATAACGTCATCGCCGGCGTAGTAGCGGCCCTCGTAATGCGATATGGGTATTTTAAGCACCTGACCTTTTTTACATTTATTGGTGAAGGGTGTCGAGCTATTTTCGGTTTTCAGGTATGTCCACTGGCAGCGATACTGCAGATGCTCGTTCTGCCGCAGCACCCCTGGCAGAAGGTTGGCCTCGCAGAGCACCTGGAATCCGTTACAGATGCCTATAACGGGGCGACCTTTTTTGGAAAAATCGGCAACGGCCTCCATGACAGGTGAAAAACGGGCGATGGCGCCGGTGCGCAGGTAGTCACCGTAGGAAAATCCGCCGGGAAGTATGATGCAGTCGCAGCCGGCGAGGTCGGTCTCTTTATGCCAGATGTAAGCAGCATCCTGTCCGCAGATATTGTGCACCGAGTAATAGCAGTCGCGGTCGCTCCAGGTGCCGGGGAAGACAACGATGCCGAATTTCATACTTGCTTTTATTCTCGGGCGGGTTTAAAAACCCGCCCCTACGTTGATTCCGTTTTCTCAGGCGGATTTAAAAATCCGCCCCTACATAATCGAATTGTAGGGGTGTTGCTTCAGGTGCGCCCGAAGGAGATAATTCAGAGTTTGCCCAGCAGGTCGGTGACGATGCTGTTGACCTCGCCTCCGTCTGCCTTGCCTTTGACCTGCGGCATGAGCTTCTGCATGACCTTGCCTTTGTCGCCGGGGCCTTTGGCCCCCACTTCGGCTAAAACGGCCCGGACGATTGAGATAATCTCGTCACGCCCCATCTGGGCGGGCATATATTCCTGGAGAATGGCCATTTCAGCCTTCTCCTTTGCCGCCAGGTCAGCGCGGTTGCCCTTCTCGTAAGCTTCGATGCTTTCTTTGCGCTGCTTGATCTCCCTACCGATGACCTCGATGACACCACCGTCGTCCAGCTTTTTCTGCTTGGCTATCTCGGCGTAGTTCATCGATGACAGCAGGGAACGCAACACCAGCATGCGCAGCTCGTCACGGGCACGCATGGCGGTCTTAAGATCTGTGTTGAGCTTTTCCTGTAAAGACATAGAGATTACGAAGTTTTATTGCTTTTGCGGCGCTTGGTTGCCTCTTTGCGCTTGCGCTTGATGCTGGGTTTCTCGAAGAAGCCCCTGCGGCGTACCTCGCTGATTATTCCTTCCTGTTGTACTTTACGGGTGAAACGCCTCAATAGGCTCTCGAAACTTTCCCCTTCTCCTAATCTGACTTCGGGCACAAGCATTCAACTCCTTTTTTAGTTTCTGGCCGCCTTGGAGGTTAGCAAGTAGGCAACTGACAGAGAGAAATTCTAAACTCTTTAGCCCATCGTGTCAATAATGATCTCGTATTATTACGAACTTTGACACACGTCATTGCGAGGAGCGTAGCGACGCGGCAATCTTGCGAGTGATGACGGAACATCAGATTGCCACGCCCTTCGGGCCCGCAATGACGATGCGGAGGAAATATTGCTTCGCCGCCTTTCACGCCTTCGGATCGCAACGACGGCTCGCCGCAATGACATGGTTCTGTTTTATCTGCCTGTAAACCTGGGCGTCCGCTTCTCCAGGAAGCCCATCACACCTTCTTTCACGTCCTCGGACTCCATGCAGACCTGCTGCATAAAGTTCTCCACAGCCATCTGGGTCATGACCGAGTTGGATTTAAGGCCGGCGTAGGCCATGCGCTTGATCATCTCTATTGCCAGCGACGGACCTTTGGCCAGGCCCTGTGCGAATTCGAGTGCCGTATTCATGAGATGATCCGGAGGCACCACCTTGTTGACCAGGCCGATGCGTAGGGCCTCCCGGGCGTCGATCTTTTCGCCCGTCCACATCAGCTCCAGCGCCTTGCTTATTCCTACCAGGCGCGGAAGATAGTAAGATACACCGCAGTCGGGCACCAGGCCTCGCTTGACGAAAATGGCCGAAAAGGCGGCGTTCTCCGATGCTATACGTATATCGGCCGCCAGCGCCAGCGCCAGTCCGCCCCCGGCCGCCATGCCGTTGACTGCGGCTATGACAGGCTTGGTGAAATCCTCGATATGCTTGACCACCCAGCCGAAGCTGACGAACGGCGTGGTGTGCTCGGCGCGGCTGATGCCCGGCTGGTTCTTATCAGTTCCGTACGGCTGCTCGGCAAGGTCGGCGCCCGAACAGAAGGCGCGGCCCTCGCCGGTTAAAACAAGGGCTTTTATACCGTCATCGGTGTTGAGCTCACCCAGGGCTTCCGACATCTCATGCAGTATGGCCGCGTTGAGACAGTTCAGCTTGTCCGGCCGCTTGAGCGCAAGCGTGGCCACTTCATCCTTAATCTCTACCTGGATCAGTTTGTAGGGCATCTTCAACCTCCGGAGTGAATATTTAAAAATGCGGCTATAATGATAACACTACATTACGCGTTATTGCATGTATGAGCGGGCGGGTTTGAAAACCCGCCCCTACGGAAATGTAGGGGAGGACCTTCAGGTCCGCCCGTTACGGACATAGTTTAGAATGGAGGTTTAGAATGGGCGATCTTGAACGTGAAAGGAAGCAGGGATTCGATTGGGACTACATGGCCGACGTGCTGGATAAGAAGGCCGCGGCGGCCAAGTACCTGATACCGGGATTTGGATTGGGCGGGGCGCTTTTCGGATTCGTAGCCAGGGCCGTGATACAGGAGCTCGGCCAGGAGAAGGGCGAGGCGCTGCTGAAAAAGGCCATAGATGATTTCGGCAGGGCCAGGGGAAGGCGTATAGCAACCATAGTTAAAGACCAGGGGCAGCCGCTCACGCTCAAGAACTGGCTGATATACAGCGATATCGATAGCTCCAATTTCGACCCGCACCCCGACCTGGACAACGATGACCTGGTGGTCAAAGCCGGCGAGTGCACATTCTGGAACGGCTCGAGGGAGCTCGGCGTAAGGGAGTACAGCAAGATCTATTGCAAGTATGCCGACTACGCAATTCTGGACGGCTATAATCCGGACGTCAAGCTGGTGCTGCACGATCGCCACCACGTGGGACAGGCCGAGCACTGCACGTTCAGATATATCATGAAAGATGCGAACAGATGATACATTTGCGGTGATCTTGCCCGCAATCGTCTTTGCGCTGTATACTATGCTCCGTGCCAGCGTAGCTCAGTGGTAGAGCAGCTGTTTCGTAAACAGCTGGTCGTCAGTTCGACTCTGACCGCTGGCTCCATTCAAACCCCTCATTTTTGCTAACGGTTTGCTAACGGATTCATTTTCCCGTATCTCCGCCTGAAGCATGTCGTCCAGCCGGCGCATTGCCGCTTTCTGCAGTCCGCCTATCACGTGGCTGTATGTGTCCAGGGTCAGTGTCACGCTGGCATGCCCCAGCATCTCGCTTACTATCTTCGGGTGGACCCCGCCTAAAAGCATCAGGCTGGCGAACGAGTGCCGCAGATCGTGAAATCTCACATGCGGCAGCCCGGCTTTTATCAGCGCCTTACCCAGCTGGTGCGTCAGCGTGGACGGATCCACGGGCGTCCCGTCCGTTTTGCTGAATACCAGGTCGTCGTCCGACAATGGCGCACCGGTCAAAATGTATTCCGCTTCCCGTTGCGCCCGGTATTTGCGCAGGTAAAGCGCCAGCGACGGGGAGAGGTCCAGGCGGCGCCGGCTGTGCTCGCTTTTAGGCTCTTTGAATATGCAAACGCCGCGCCTTTTATAAAGCACCTGGTTTACGGATAGCGAGGCCAGCTCCAGGTCGATATCCCTCCACCTCAGCCCCAGCAATTCCGCCTGCCTTAGCCCGGTATTCACGGCTGTGAAGAATATAGGATAGCACGTGCTGTCCTTGGTTGATTCAAAAAGCCTGGCCACCTCGGACGGTATGAGCGTCCTCATCACGGATTTCCTCACGCGCGGCGGGTCCGCCAGGTCGGCCGCGTTCTGCATCAGCACACCCTGCCTCATGCCGTATTTAAGCGCCTGGAATAGGATGCGGTGGACATGCAGCACCGAGCTTGCGGATAAGCCTTTGCCGTCCTTATATAGCCCAGCGTAATAATCCTGAATCTGCTGGGGCCTCAGTTGGGTGAGCGGTATTTCCCCCAGTCCCGGCGCAAGGTGTTTTTTCACAATCGATTGATAAGCGTCATACGTTCGCAGGCTGCAGTTGGTCTTCACGTATCCTTCCAGCCAGGTGTTCAGCCAATCACCCACCGTTAGCTTGTTCGGCTTCACGAAGGTGCCCTTTTCCTTGCTGTCCAGAAGCTCCCGCATCTTGCTCTCCGCTTCCCTCTTCGTCCCCTTCACCGTGTACCATTGCTGCCGCCTTTTCCCCGTGGCCGGGTCCTTTCCGATATCTATGACGATGCTCCATGCCCCCTTTGACCTTTGCTTGATATGACCTCTCATTACTCACCCCTTATACGATTTGTATCGCCCCCGGCCTTATTAATTCGAAGCTGCTTTAAAAATGAACAGTACGTAAATCCCAGCGACCTGACAAAACCATATGGACAATTAGAACACATGTACGATTATAATATACAGTCCAATATAAATCAATACGCATAGGAGCATTAATTGAACGTTGAAAGAAGGACTATCACCGTTGAGCAGGCCGGCGTCATGCTTGGGGTCAGCCGCGCCCTGGCTTACCAGATGGCCAACAACGGCCAGCTGCCAATCATCCGTTGTGGCCACCGGCTACTTGTGCCTGTGAAGGCCTTTGAAACCATGCTTGAAGGCGTTCCGGTGTCCACTAAGCCGCAGCCGGCATGAGCGAAGGCGCCGCATGCCGAAAAAACAGAAAAAGCAGTCAACCAGGGATAAACCTGTCGCCGAAAAATTGCCTTCCGCGCCTGTCCCCGGCTTCATATGCGGCGACACCATCGGCGAGCTGGTCGTCCGCAAGGACGGCTCCAGCTGCTTCATTATCAAGCGCAAGGGCGCCATATCCACCACCCGCGAGCACCGCACCCCGCATTTCGTCCACGTCCCGCCCGCCGATTCTCTTGCCGGCTCCATAGTACACTTTGCCAGCGACTTTGCCCGCTACTGCGACCTGCAGGAGCTGTTTCAGCAGATCAAAGCCTATATCAATAAGTACCTTGAGCTTCCCCTGTCCTATGATGACATCTCCGCCCTGTATGTCCTGTTGTCCTGGGTGTACGAGTTCGCCCCCTCTCTTCCCTACCTGCGCGTGCTGGGCGATTGGGGCTCCGGCAAGACCCGCTTCCTGCAGGTAGTCGGCTCCGTCTGCTTCCGGCCCATCTTCGCCTCCGGCGCAGCAACCCCGTCACCCATCTTCCGCATCCTCGACCAGTACCGCGGCACCCTGGTGCTGGACGAGGCGGACTTCAAAGACTCCTCTCATTGGACGGATATGGTCAAGATCCTCAACAACGGCTATCGCCCGGGCTTCCCGGTCCTGCGGTCCGATAAATCCAACGGTGCATGGCGACCCCGCGGCTACCAGGTCTTCGGTCCCAAGCTCATCGCCACCCGCTTCCGCTTCGCCGATGAAGCGCTCGAAAGCCGTTGCCTGACCGCTTCTATGCTCACCCTTACCCGCCGCGATATCCCCCGCGTGCTTCCCCCTTCCTTCCAGGATGAGATCGACGGCCTCCGCTCTAAATTGCTTACCTTTCGTTTACATAATCTATTCAAGCTCAAAGGCTGCGATTTCTCCAACGATATGCTGGAGCCTGGCCTCCAGCCCCGCCTCCAGGAGATCCTCATCCCGCTCAAGGTCTTGGCGGGCAGCGATCCATATTTGTCCGATATGCTTACCTCTTTCATCCGTGGTCAGCAGGAGTCTATTTATTCACGGCGCCGTGAAAGCGGCGACGGCCGGGTCCTGGCCGCCATCATCCAGTTGCACGAAGAGGGTGCTGTATTGACCGGATCAGCAGTTTCCCAGCGCGTAAAAGAGCTTGACGATGACGCTGAAATGTCGGCCATCAAATCCGGCCTGATCGCCAAACGCCTCGGTTTCGTTAAAAGGCGCATACCCAAGGACGGCCGCCATATAGTTATCTGGGATGAGGAGATAGCGATTCGTTTAGCTGTTCAATACGGTATATCCCCACCCTCTTCCGTATCCCCGGACAACTTGTCACCCTCGTCACCCTTGTCACCCTTGGCTACATAAATGGGGTGACAGGTTGTTCTGGCCTTTTACCTTGTCACCCGACTCGTCACTCCTTATTTCGTATCTGGGGGTGACGAGTGTGACAAGTGTGACGAATTGGATGGCATCTCTCAATTTATTTATCGCCAATGGTTGATTTAAAAATAATAGTGGCTATCATTGCTAATGATAGCCACTATTATGGACGAGATTATTGTTAAAGACTAAATTATTTTGTAATATCTAAGCAGAATGTTAATAATCTCCAGAATTACTAATGCTAGTGATACGATTATTTGAAAGATCATCATTTAATTTATACATTTCACTCCTTTACACTAGACTGTGTATAGTAACAAAGGCATTTGTTACCTTGCTTTTATTATACCACATTACATAATGCTATTAAAACATGTGAATTTATATATGCAGTAGTTTGCCTGATTTTCCGGGTTTCTGCCCCTTATTATTGTATCTAATGTTCTGTATTAATTCATTCAATATATGAACATAATTTTCAGGCAATGGATTTGTACTTAAATAGTCTCTACATATATCCCTAATTACACCTGCAATTTGGCTGCATGCTTTCTCGTCCATTTCTATGTTCACCAATACAGGCTCATTTTTATTGATTAGTATGCCTATGTGAAATTGGCCTCCTATTTTTTTATGGCATAAATATATATCATTGGCTTTTCTATCCGGTATTACTGCTGACCAGGGTAATTCCTTCATTTTTCCCTTTTCATTTTTGTCGGATTGCCAATACTCGTTTATTGGTACGGTCCGCATTTCGTAGTCAAGCATCGGTGGGGCCTTGAGGTCGAATAGTTGATCCATTGCTTCTTTGGCGTTGGTTATTTCGGTTTCCATTACAACTCCTATTATCTCTATAGTGCCATCCACAAAAGTAAGAATTCCATAATCATTCGAGTTACTTGCCCTAGCAGGCAACTTCCGTAATCCAAGTGCCAGATTGAATCTGTCGTTGATAAAGTTATTCTGCCTCATGGCCTCAACTGCATTTTTTGTTGCGTATATTGTCTCAGGGACTCCTTGCAAAGCCGCTGAATAGACAGATCCAAATATCTGTTTTAGTGCACCGGGGAAATGTTTTCTTCGCCCATCATTCGTAATGGTATAGTTTTTAATGAACATGGACTCTTTATATGTAGCCCTGCCGTCTTTTTGCAATTCGATATAATTTTTTGGATATACAGGTATTGCATTAATTTCTGTCTCATCTTTTACTATTAGAAATCCGTTTGGTGCGCCAATGTCGTATTTGACGTTCGTTGTTATTGAAAGAAGTGCTGTATTAGCTATGGTTGTTACGCTTATAATTACGGTATTGCTATTTAAGTCAGTATGGGAACAAAGATTTTGACAGGCTAACCACAAGACTTTTAATGCGTTATCATCTTTACTCCACCAAAATTCAGGCGTTTCGGCAGATAGATTTCTCAAATTTATTTTTGGAATCGCTGACGCAGGTAGATCGTCCAGGATAATTGGTCTTCCTTGTTTATTATTTTGTTCGTCAAAAGAGCTTATTGATACGATAAATAGATAGGTCGGCATTGTGTTAATGCCATAATTATCATTGAATATTATTATTCCAGGTGACTTCACGCATTCTTCTGTCAACCAACCGGATTGTTCGCCAATGTTGAAAATTATCATAAAGCTATCAGTACCGTTCCACAATTTGATGACACACCCAGATACTTGTTGTTCTTGTTGACTAATCAAATTCCACTCATCTGCTCCTTCTGGTCGCACAAACATATATGGTGGAGTGTCCGGGTGGCAATCAAATTTTTGACGGTCAAGCATCAGTTTCGATGCATTTTTCCAGAAAGGCTCGAATTTCAGAGTTAATTCAGCTTCCGCACGCGAGATTACTTCTATCAGGGCTGGGTCATTGTCCCATTGTTTTACCATCCCTGTTTTTACCAAATCAGTATTTCGTTCCTCAGCAATCATCCTTCTGATTATTATTTCTCGTCTCATTAATTCTTTATCTAGGATGATATCGTTTTGTTCGCTCGTATATACATATACAGGCACCTGATCTGCGCTATTGCTAAATAATGTTGTCGTGATGTCCGATACAGAAGGATTAATAGTTGAGAAGACTCTTTTCAGTTCTGTCTTAATTGATGGTTCTTCAATATTGTTCAGATTATCCGTTATCAGTTTGACTACGAATTTTCTCCAACTGGCTGATCCTAATTCGCCGGATAGATGTTTATCAAACATATTGCCGTGCATATGTTTACGAAATATATTTTGGATATGTTGTTCCTGTGCGTCACTACACGCAAATGGTGCAATATATGTATTATCTATTTTTCCTTGAATCATTCGGCATATTGCTACAAGGGAGCTTTCACTTGTTTTCTGAAAAAAAGTTCCTTGCACCGTGCGAAGTTGCAGTGTCGGCAAAACAAATATTGCAAGGTCCCCCAATGCGTTGAAGGATAACATCGCATCATGTCGCGGAATTATTTCTCTTTGAGTGGTTAAGATTGGGATCCATATATTTTTTTCGTGGTCATGTTCTACGTTCATAAATGGTGTGGTTTTCGCTTTGCTCTTTATGAAAAGCTTATCAAATATAGCCATTGTCCTCCCCCCAAAAATATTGATTACTAGCCGGTTATGCTTCCGTCATCCGTTTACCCCCGCTTCCCGAGTTCGCATATTGGAGTAGGATCTGTCGTACAGGATAGATTCATGGTAGGTATTTGTCAACAGACCCTGACAAAACCCTCTTTTTTAATCAACGCATGTGTACTATCATGATATCCAACGGCTATGTCTTTACTCGAAAAAGCGCTCAGGAAAGGTAACTACGAGCTGGCGGCTAAGACAATCGTCTACGGTATGCTCAAAGTGATTCATGATAGAAAAGAAGCAGAGAGGTGCGCCCAGGGGCAACCAGAACGCCCGGAAGCACGGGTTCTACAGCCGGGTTCTTGACGAAGCCCAGAAACTGCAGCTTGACGAAGCAAGGGAGATTGAAGGTTTAGATGAGGAGATCGCTATCCTGCGCGTCAAGCTTCTCGCTCTCATGGACGAGCATCCCGAGCGCATCGACCTCCAGATGCTCGCCGCCGCTACCATCACCCGCATGGTTCGCACCAAGTTTCATATCAGCTCGGGGGGTAACAGGTCGTTAAAGGATGCCATCTCTAAGGTGCTTACCGATATCGCCGTCCCCCTGGGAATAAAGGCCTTTATTCAGTAGCCATGGAGTTGCGCCCTTACCAGCAGGAAGTGGCCAGGGCCGTCTTCGACAGTATCTTGCACGGCAAAGGTTTGACGTTTTCGGTTGAGATCGCCCGGCAGGGCGGCAAGAATGAGCTTTCGGCGCATATTGAGGTTCTTTTGTTGACGATGTTCATAGCTAAGGGCGGCACTTCCATCAAGTGCTCGCCCACCTTCAAGCCGCAGACCTTGATCAGCATGAACAGGCTGAAAGACCGCCTCGATGAGTTCGGATATGACGGCATGTGGCAGGCCGAGTACGGTTATATCATGCGGCTCGGATGCGCCCGCCAGGTGTTCCTCTCCGCCGATGAAAGCTCCAACGTTGTCGGCCATACCTCCGACCTTCTGCTTGAGGTGGACGAGTCTCAGGATATCAACCAGGACAAGTATTCCAAGGAGTTCCGCCCCATGGCCAGCTCCACCAATGCCACCACGGTGCATTACGGCACCACCTGGGACGACGGCACCCTCCTCGAGCAGACCAAGCAGCACAACCTTGACCTTGAGAAAGAGGACGGCGTGAAGCGCCATTTCCGCTTCCCCTGGGAGACGGTCGCGGCCTGCAATCCCGGCTACGCCACCTTTGTTGAGTCGGAACGGCACCGCCTGGGCGAGGACCATCCTCTCTTCCGCACGCAGTACCGCCTGATGCCCCTCCCCGCCAGCGGCCGCCTGTTCAACCGCGTACAGCTCGCTCAGCTTACGGGCACTCATTCCCGCCAGCGGTCGCGCGTTAACGGCGCAATCTATGTCGCCGGCATCGACTACGCCGGACAGGACGAGCAGCTCGACGGCCTGGTGCTCACCCGGCCGCAGCGCGACGCCACCGTCATCACCATCGGCGCCGTGTCTTTTGACGGCGGACGTGAGCCGTCGGTCAAAATCGTCGATCACTATGCCTGGATAGGCACCCCGCACCACGAGCTCCACCCCCAGATCGTGGAGCTGGTCCGCAACAAGTGGAATTGCAGCCGCGTCCTCTGCGACGCCACCGGCATCGGCGAGCCGCTTGCCTCCTTCCTGCAAAAGTCCTGCGGATCCCGCGTTGTGCCTTTCAAGTTCACTCAGCACACCAAGTCGCAGCTCGGCTTCGATTTGATCGCCTTCGTGAATTCGGGACGTGTCCAGTGCTACGCCGGCGACGGCAGCCGTGAGTTCGCCGAGTTCATGCTTGAGATGGAAAAGGCCCGCAGCCACTACCGCCCCAACCAGACTATTAATTTTTACGTCGATCCCCTTGAGGGCCACGACGATTATTTAATGAGTCTCGCCCTCATGCTCAAAGCCAGCGAGAATAGCCGGCCCCGCGTGGCCACCGGCGGTGTCCGTGCCGACTGATTTCAAGGTGCAGGACCTGGCCCAGCTCGACCGCGACCGCTTCAGCGCCTATAAGGCCGCCCTCGATTTCTACAATGGCGCCCAGTGGGAGCGCACAAGCAAGAACCGCCAGCTCGTCTTCAACTACTCCCGGATCTCCGTCGACAAGATAACCAGCTACCTTATGAATGAGCTTAATTTTTCCTTTGAAGCCTTGCCCGGCGGCAAGCCCGACCTGGCCAAACAGGCCGAGGATTTGATCTACCTGGTGCACGACCAGAACAACGCGCAGGAGCTGGACTATACCACCGAGATCGACACCGCCATCCTGGGCGACGGCTGCTACAAGGTCACGTGGGACGCCGTCAATAAGCGGGTCCGCATCACGGCGCCGGACGTCAACGGCATCTACGCCTGGTGGACCGGCGACGACCTCAACCAGACATATAAAGTAGCCAGCCGTTACCAGCTCAGCGCCGGGGAGATCCTCACCCTCTATAAGAAATCCACCACGAAAAAGTCCGCCTTCATCACCGAGCTTTGGACCGATAAGGATTTCACCCTTTACCTTGAAAACGATGTCATCGACAAAAAGCCGAACCCCTACGGCTTTATCCCCTTTATCATCTTCCCCAACCTGCGCAGGCCCAAGCAGTTCTGGGGCGTATCCGATATCCCGCAGCTCATCGAGCCTCAGAGGGAATTGAACCGCGCCCTTTCCCAGCTTTCCCGCATCCTTGAGGTTTCCGGCAACCCCATCGCCGTGCTTGAGGGTGTTGAGGCCTCAGAGGATATACAGGTCAGGCCCGGCGCCGTCTGGAACCTTCCCGCCGATACTAAGGCCTACCTGCTGGACCTGCTGCAGGGCGGCGGGATCCGCCTGCATATCGACTACATCGACCTGGTCTACCGCACCATGCACGATATCTCGGAGTCCCCCCGGGCGGCTTACGGCGGCATCCAGCATGAGCTTTCCGGTGTCGCCCTTGAGGTGGAGCTTCAATCTCTCCTGCAGAAAGTCAAGCGCAAGCGGCTGATCAGGACGAATGTATATAAACGCCGCAATGTGATGATCTTGAAGCTGTGGGCGAAGTTCATGCGGCAGGATTTCACCCATGTGTCCCACCGTGTCTGCTGGGGACAGGTGCTGCCTCAGGACAAGGCTCGCGACGCTCAGAATGAGCAGCTGTGCGTCCAGTCGGGCGTCCACAGCCGCCGCACCGCCATGGATAACCTCGGCGTGCGCGACCCCGAGCTGGAATTTACCAAATGGCTTGACGAGCGCCGCCGCATACTCGAAATGAATAATGAATTTAAAGCCCCCTCCACCCAGGGCGGAGCGAGAGAGCGAAAAGTCGCCCCGGAGATGGAGCCGGTGCTTTAGACAGGAGTAGATCATGGAAAATGAAACGAAAACCGCAGGGTCCTCAACGCCCGAGGCCGCGCCCCCTCCGCCCCCCGCAACACCGGCCGCGCCGGAGCTTTCGGAGCGCATCGCTTCGCTTGAAGCTTCGCTTGCAGAGCGCGATACCTCCCTGGCCGAAGCCGTCAGCGCAAATGAAACCTTGAAAAAGGATTTGGCTGCTCTTGACACAGCCCACAAAGAGGCCGTCGTCGAGTACCGCAGGCTGGCCGTCAGCTCCAACCCCATCTTCAACCCGGAAATGCTGGCCGGCAATTCCATCGCCGAGATCAATGCGGCCATGGCGCGTGTTACCGACCTCGCGGCTAAAGTTCGCTCCAGGATCGA
Organism: Dehalococcoidia bacterium; assembly: GCA_041653995.1. NCBI lineage: Bacteria > Bacillati > Chloroflexota > Dehalococcoidia > Dehalococcoidia bacterium. The sequence continues at coordinate 21,253 of JBAZEK010000005.1, read as the reverse complement.
GGCCGATATCAAGGCCGTCTCCGTGCCTGCCGGCGCCCCCGAAAGGTCGGGCCCCGACATATCCGGCCTGACAGCCAGGGAGAAAATCAGGCACGCCATCGAAATGGACAAGAAATAAACCGTAAGGAGTTAATAATTTGGGAACTGTGCTATCCGAATACGCCAAACTCTCGAATGACGTCATGCTGCAGGGCGTTATTGAAACCATTATCAAGGACGATCCTCTCATGGCGCTCCTGCCCTGGGTCGAGATCAACGGCAACGCGCTCACCTATAATCGTGAATTGACCTTGCCCTCGGCTGAATGGCATGCCGTTAATGACGACTGGACCACCAGCCCGGCCGTCACGTTCGCGCAGAAAACGGCCACCCTTGCCATCCTCGGCCAGAACGCCGACGTGGACAACTACGTCAGGCAGACCCGTTCCAATATCAACGACATCGAGTCGGCCATCATCGAGCTTACCGCCAAGGCTATTAAAAATGAGCTGTCGGACAAGTTCCTCTATGGCAATAACACGTCCGATCCGAATCAGTTTGACGGGCTGATCAAGCTTATCGATACCGGCACGGCTTCCGACCAGCTCATCGCCGCCGGCGCTTCCGGCGGAGCCGCCCTTACCCTGGATATGCTGGATTCTCTCATCGATGCGGTCAAAGGCGGTAAACCCGATCTGCTCCTGATGAGCAGGCGTTCCCGCAGGAAGATCAACGCGCTGGCCAGGGCGGCGGGCAATAATCTGGAGCACAACAGCTCGCTGCTCGGCATGTTTGTCGAGATGTATAACGGCATCCCGATCGGCGTCAGCGATTTCGTCAAGGATACCCATGCCGTCAGCGGCTCGCTGGAAACCGCTTACATCGGCGGCGCCAGCTCCACCATATACGGCATTTCCTTTGGTGAGGATGGCGTTTGCGGTCTGACCGGACCGGGCGGACTTCAGATCATCAAGATCGGCGAGATGGAGACCAAGGACGCCTCCCGCACCCGTATCAAGTGGTATACCAGCCTGGCCCTGTTCAGCAACGTCAAGGCCGCTGCCTTGATAGGTGTCGCGTAAATAAAAATATTTTCCGCTCCCCCATAGGGTGTCGCAGAGGGACGCAGTCCCTCTCGAATTAAAAAACCACCCCCTCTCCTCGAGGAGAGGGGGCAGGGGAGAGGTAAAAGGAGTGTTTGAATGTCCTTTGCGGATCCTCAAATTGGCAGACATGTCATCTGCGGCCCCGGCCCTGCTGCCGCGGCCGTCACTTTGGCTGGCGCTTGCGTCGAGGGCGATATCCTCGGCTATTCCACCGGATGGAAGCGCGCCCTGGCTACCGCCGGCAGCGTTATCAATCCCCAGGTCGTTGCCCTTAAAGGCGGCGTCAGCGGCGAGGTCATCCCCGTGGCTCTCGTCTGCGTGGTCACAGGCTACACCGGCGGCACGCCCGGCGGCCTTATTTACCTGGCCGAGGGCGCGGATAGCGGCAAAGTAACCGATACCGCCCCCAGCACCACCAATGATGTCAACACCGTAATCGGCGTGTTGCTGGACGCCGCCACCATCTCCTTCAACCTGACCGGCAAGCAGACCCTTTCCTCTTAGGCTTAAAGGAGTGACTGCCCTTTAAGTAGCCTCCTCTGAATACTGGGAGCGGCCGGCCTGACCACCCCGGCCGCTCCCCGGCAATCCCGATGTCAGGCATGTTATGAGAAAGTTGTTGAATAAGCGTGCAATCGCTACTGAAGCTCGCATAGTCTCACATATGGCAGGGGGTGAGGGATAGATGACTGCTTATTTGGCTGATCTCGTGGCGCAGCTCCGCATCGACCTGGGCGATCCGTCGGGCGGCGCTCCACGATGGTCGGATCCCGACCTTCAGCACGCCGTTGCCCGCTCACTGGCTATGTTCTCACGCCACCACCCCTACCAGCAGAAAACCACTGTCGCTACCGTATCCGGCGATTACGCCGTCAGCCTCGCTGCCTGCATCAGCCGAATATCCGTTGATAAACTGGAGTTCCCCGTCGGCGACAAGCCCCCAACTTTCAAGCCCTTCTCCATCGTCCAGGACACGCTTTACATGCAGGAGCCGGGCGATGGCGCAAACTGCTATGTCTACTGGTCGGGCATACACACTCTGACCGATGCTTCCCGCACCTACGACGCAAAATACAGCGACTTGATCGAGCTGGGCGCTCTGGCCTTTGCCCTTGAGCAGTATGCCGACGCCACCCTTGCCGGTAAGATCACCTCCGCCCTGGAGTCCGCCAACACCGCAATCGCCAAAGTGACCGGCAAGGTCACGCTGGCGGAAACCGCCCTCACCAGTGCCGCAGGCGTGGCTGCCGATATAGCAACTCAGCTCACCAACGCCGGCTCTCAGCTTACCGCCGCCGTCGCCGCCCTGGCCGCCGCCATCTCCACGGCCGGGGGCAGCATCGATGCCGCTATCGCTGCAAAGTTGACCGATGTTTCTATCCGCGTCGCTTCAGCGGGCGCTTCGCTCACCGCGGCGACCACCGCTATAACAGCATCTACCGCAAGGATAACCGCCGCCGTCGCCGATCTGGCTGCCGGTGATGACTATATCCCCACGGCTAATACCGGCGATGACCCGGCGGGCGAGTGGGCTGACTATGCCGGCAAGGATATCGATGCCTCGAATTCGTATAACCAGCAGGCCGGTCAGTTAATCCGGCAGGCCTCTGAATACCTTGCTTCCGCCCAGGTGGAGCTTGCCCATATCAAGGCGCTCGATGATAAGCGCAACGCCTATGTCTCCGCAGGTGCGCGGTATATTGAGGCCGCCTCCGCCTATATCCGGATGGCCTCGGAATTGAATCTGAAACGCCAGAGCTATGTTCAGATCGCGGGCCGCCATCTCGAAAGCGCCGGCTCGCACATCCAGGAAGGCCGTCAGCTCCAGCAGATCGCCGCCGGTTATAAGCTTGAGGCCGTCGCCATGGCGGCCCAGGCTAAATCAAAGATGGCCGCCTTTCAAAAGGAGATCGCCTTGGGTTCCGTCACCCGTTCGTTGAGATCAATAAATCTGTTGATAGAGGAGTAAATATGCCGAAGAAAGCCACCGAACCTGAAAAAGTCACCGATCGCCGGGGCGCGGCGCCGAAAGGCAAATTCAACTGCAAAAACGTCATTAAGCGCATTGCCCTTTCGGGCCGCCCCGGCCGCCCTGCTGTTCAATGTCCTTTAAGGGCTTTGTTCAAGGACGGTCTGCCCGCCGAGGCTTACGCCGTCTGCGAGGATGAGTATGATGCCTCCACCTGGCAGCTTCCTCATCATACCTGCGAGATCGGGCGCCGGCCCCTTGAGCAGACCGTGGATTTTGCTCTGCTCGACCACGCGAGCCGGTTGCTCAGCCGCTGGGGCGACAACGGCGTCCGCTGCCATGCCCGGCCGGAGCTTATCATCCTGGCAGCCCGCCATCTGGCGGACCATTACCGCGCGGCAAAGCGGCAGGTTCCCGTATCCCTGTGCGTGCTCATATAAATAAACGTAGGGGCGTTGCTTTAGCTGCGCCCGAGGAGAAAGAGAAATGGAAACCACACCCCTGGACGGCTACAAAAAAATCATCGTAACCCTTCTTACCCTCATCGCGGGATCCCTCGGCCTCTTCATCACCGACCCGGCCAAAGCCCAGACCGTCGGCCAGTTCCTGATCGATGTTCTCGGTCCGGTCGCTGTCACCCTTGTCGGTATTATCTACACCATCGTGCAGGGCAATATCGATAAGGAGAAGGTCAAGGCCGCCCCCACGATCGCTGCTGCCGCCGCCGCGAGCGAAGCGAAGCAATCCCCAAAAGCTGAAAGCGTAGCGGTTCAGCAGCCTGCCGCTGCGCCCGTTATCCCGGCTGCGCCTGTGGAGACCTACGTCCCTGTCGACCTCGATGCCGCGGTCGGCTCCGCCGAGGAGTCCTGCCGCAAGGACGGCGTAGAGGTTACCCCCGTCAGCCGTGCCTTTTACTTCTATCCGCAGGTAACCCGCTTCGACCTGCGGGAGGTGCCGCGGGAGAAGCGCATATGCGAAGCGAAACGCCTGGTCGATAAGGCCGTCGCCCTTTTCTGCGAGGCTTTCAAATACCAGACGAGACTATCTAAGCCCCCCACCCCGGCCGAGGCCAACAATTACCATGCCTTCATGCTCAAGCTGAAAAAGGATTACGAGAAGGCCAACAACCTGGCCTGCAGCGATAAGACCTTCGAGGAGCTGCGCAACCTCGTATCCTATTTCAACGAGCTGTACAACGCCCAGGACGGCCTGGCCCAGCTCAGCGGCAAGACCGTGGACTGGTCGATCTACGGGGGCGGCGCTTATACCCCCACCCAGGTCGGATGGGACTACGTTAAGTTGCTTTGATCGGCTGCGGCGCCGTCGTAATAATGGCGGCGCCGCCTGTAAAAGGAGGCGGAACCGTGTGCAAATTAAAAGATCCGTTGGTTGTGGTTCATCGTGATCGCGGCTGTAGCCTTTTCCCGTCATGCCTTGAATGCCCTTTGCCCCGCTGTATCGAGGATATGCCTTTCGGCAAGGCGGGATTGCGCATATCGTCCCGTAACGTCGAGATGCTTAATCTGCGGAAGCAGAGCTGGTTGATACGTGAGATCGCCGCGCATTTCAGCGTGTCCGACCGTACGGTTTACCGGTCGCTGAGTTTATTTAAATCCCCCGAAGTGTGCGGCGAGGGTGTGCCGCTGTCTAAATAAGGAGTTGCCGTGCCGGATGATTTTACATTGCTCCGTTTTCAATGCGGCCGGTGCGCTTCGGCCTTGAACTTGATTGCGGTCGACCGCACCCGGGGCAAGGTAATCGACATTGAGTTCCTTTGTTATAACTGCCTGATCGAATCGGACCTCGTGACCGCGGATAAGGCGGTGTTTCATGATGTGACGGGAGTTAAATCAGCTCCATGAGGACGCTCTCAGCAGCCTTATTAGCCGAACAGCGCAAGGCTAACCTCCGCGTTCCCCTGGTCAAAATTGAAATAGCCGCCTATGGCCACCCGGCCGCCGTAGCCGATGCTTCTCTGCGCTGGTCTGATTTCGCCTGGGAGCGGCTCACCCTGGCCACCGATTCAACCGCCGTTGGCAAGCATGCCGTCGCCGTTCCCGCCGACGGCTCCGTTTGCCGGGTCCGCGCCGGCGCCACTATCTATTATCAGCGCGTCACTTCCCCGTCCTCCGGCTCCACCTGGACTTCCTGGACCTCCTGGGGCGGCGGGCTGGCCAACTCCCCGGTCGCAATCGCCGCCTCCGGTACCGAGGTCATAGCCTTCAGCTCCGACGGCGTATACCTCTACTACAAGAAGAGTACCGACAGCGGCGCCACATTCGGCGCATGGACCGCCATGAACAACGCCCGCCCCTGCGAGCGTGGCTGCGCTGCGGCCTTCAAGGCAAACGGCGATGTCGCGGTCGTCCATGCCACCGATTTCAACGATCCCACATCGCTCTATATCCAGAAGCGGGTATCAGGCACCTGGTCCACCGGACTGGGGCAGATCTCCGGCGACCATGCTATTTCCGCCCTGGCCCTCTATCACAACGGCGACTGGAATATACTCGCACTGCTTCTGGACGGATCGTATATCCGCCTGGCCCGCGGCATCTACGGCGACGGCGGCTCTTACACCGTGGGCACCTGGTCCGGTTGGGAGTTCGTAAATTCCTATAAAGCCCGCGTGGATTTCAGCTCCGCCATGCGCCTGCGCCAGTTCCGTACCGGCCGTGCCGGCCGCTATGTTCCCACCTATTACGAGCAGGTCAGCTCGGTCATGCAGCAGCAGGCCGCCGATAATTTGGGCGTGGACGATCCCTATCTGGCCTATCACTCATCGTTGGGAGCGGTTTTCAGCTTCGCCAAGGATAACAGGCCGTGGTTCTATCGTCTCAAGCCCGGTACGGTATTCAAAGATAGCGATTGGTCCCGTGCCTGGCCGCTCGATGTCACCGCCACTTACGGCCTTGCCCTTGCTTGCGACGGAACGTATCTCTATGCCGCCGCGCCCAACCAGGTCTGGCGTACCACCATTCCCTCTTCCTGGACGCCGCCATCGGCGGGTGCGGGAGCCGGGACCTATTACGAGGTGCCGGTCGCCGATATCTACAAGGTCACGGAGCAGGTCAAACCGCTCAGCCCATCCAATCTTACCGTCCTGCTTAATAATGTCTCGCAGCGATATGACAGCCCCGGCGGAGGCGATGCAAATTACGCCGGCGCGATCAAACGCGGCAGCATCGTCAAAATGTCGATCGGCTATACGTCCGGCGGGGCCTTGCTCAGCCCGGCGGGCTATTACTTCATCGAGGAGCTGGAGTACGCTCGTCTTCCCGGCAAGCGGCTCTTCGCCATCCATGCCGTCGATGCCTGGGGTCTGCTGGAGAAATACGGCTTCAACAGGCCCGTGGAGTGGAACGCGTACTCGGATGAAAAGACCGTTTACCAGCTCGTCGAGCTTATGTTGCAGTCCGTGGGCGGAGCTATCAACTATGTATCCCGCAGCTCGGCCATCACCGCCACCTATCCGCATATCACGGTCAGCCCCGGCGAGAATGCCGCCACCGTGCTGCGCCGCCTGCTGGACCTGGTCCCGGATACGATCTATTTCGTCGGCCTTACCGGCTATATCGTCTATCCGCAAGCTACAGATCCACCGTCTTATTATCTGAGTTTCCCTGTGTGATCTGTCTGTTTACATTGAATAATTCTAAGTTTTTCAAATGCTTAGGCGAAATATTAAGAATGTTCATTAATTTATTTACATTTTTTACATTTGCCAGCTATCCACCACACTGCAAATGTGATTATCCAAATTATTATTATGGCCACTATTGAAGGTATTACATTTGCACAATTACTGTCAGATTTTACGATATACAAAATTGCTCCTGAGGTGATAATAATGGATGCATCAAAAATAAGAACCGTCCCCCATCTTTTTTTATTGTCGGTAGTATCAGTTATAAGAGGTATGCCTAAACTTAGTAGTGTGATACCAATGCCTGTCATAGATAAGAACAGAGCGAGATCGCTTGTAACCATTTCCCTTACCTCCCTTACGAATAATCCGCACGGATTATACTACTCGATTGTGGATGTGTAAATGAAAATCAGCATCACTGAGCCTGCTAAGCCGCGGCTCACATTGTTGTTCAGCCGCCTTTCGTCAGGAGTCTCGTAATGGCGTGGCTTGAAGGCTGGCTCAATCGCCGGGAGATCACCATAGACAACGCCTATGTTGACGCAGCTCTCTCCAATTTCCCTGTCATCGTCAGGATGCAGAATCTCGCCGTCAACGGGAATTTTGAATCCGGTGTAACGTCCTGGTCGCCCTCCAACTGCACCGCTACCCGCGTTGGCCACATGAAGAAGGTCGGCTCTTACTGCCTGAAGCTCACCGCCTCCGCTGCCGGCGGTTACGCTTACCAGCAGTGCGGCGGCACCATCTATCCGGAATTTGCCGGCAAAGTTTATTCCGTCTCCGCCTGGGTATGGGCTGACACCCCTAATACCGCGCGTGTCGGCATACATCCCACTTCCACCGGTTATTATTCCGCTTATCATCCCGGCGACTCAACCTGGCGCCTGTTGACTGCTTCCTGCACTGTGCCTTCATCCCCCACCCGCCTTTTAGCCACTCTGTGGATTAATGTAAACGGAACTTCCGCTTATTTCGACGGGGTGTTTGTTCATGAAGGCATCCCTTTGGATCCCTGGCATTTTTTCTCCCGCTCGCTCAGCACCGGCTATGATACCCGCTTCACTTCATCGGATGGTACTACCTTGCTAAAGTTCGAACGTGCCCGTTGGGATTCCGTAAACGGCATCGCAGAGTTTTACGTCAAAGTACCCTCCGTGTCAGCCTCCGCTCCCACTAAGATTTATCTGTACTATAACAATCCCTACGCTGTTAATAATGCCGATCCCACTAATGTTTGGGATGCAAATTATAAGGCCGTCTGGCACATGGCCGATGCCACCACCTCCACCATCGCCGATAGCACTGTTAATGCCCGCACGGGCGCCAAGAAAGCTGCCAATGAGCCTCTCCAGGCTAATCATCGCTTCGGCCTCGGTCAGAATAACGACGGCGTCGACGATTATATCGCCACCTCCGGGACCGGCCAGTCCGGGTCCTTCACCATCAGCGGCTGGCTTAACAAGCAGGGCGTCTCCGGCACAACTCCCGGCTACGGCACTTTCATCGGGTCAGCCTCCGCCAACAGGCTGCTTATTCCCGATGGCGGCGCTGATTTGTTGGCGCAAATGGGCGCAGGCAATCACAATGCAGGCTTGGCCTTTCCTTTGCTCGCCTGGGTGCATGTTGCTTATGTTTACAACAGCTCCACCACCACTGCGCAGTGGTTTGTTAACGGCGTGGCGGGAGCGACCAAAGTGGGCGCGATTTCCCTGGCCGCCTTCCGCATCGGTCATTATGGGACAGCCGCTTATATGTGGAACGGTTTTATCGATGAGGTCCGCCTTTCAAACACCAACCGCTCCGCCGCATGGATAAAGGCGGATTACTACGCCTCGGAGGGCGGCCTCCTTTCCATTGGCGCTGTGCAGTATCCCGATCAGCACCTTATACTCGAGGCTTCGTATTTCGCTTCCTCTCAGGAGATCAACCGCGTGTTCATCGCCGGTGAGGACCGCTCCGGCAGTCCGGTCAGCGGAACGGCCAAACTGGACGCGGAGATCTCCCTGGTCGGCGAGCGCCTCGAGATGCGGCATAACCCCGCGGCCTATTCTGCTGCTGTGTCCGGCGCCGTGGCCACCGCCATGCTGTCCAGGAACCGCCTCGATCAGCGGCGGGCGGAGTTGCTTATCCCGCCGCATTGCGGACTGGAACTGTGGGACGTGCTGGCCGTCTATGACCCTGTCGCCAACCAGGAAACCTTCTACCGCGTCGCGGGCTATCAGCTTGAGTATGACACTTTCAAAGGAGCCTATTTCCACCGCCTCCAGCTCTGCGCGGTTTGAGTGAGGATATTGATGAAACGTAAATACGCCCCTCTGTTTGTTATGCCCCCCGCGCCCCGCTTACCCGCGCCGTTTACCCGGTGCCCTGTGTGCGGCGGCACCACCACCATGGGCGATCACTATGTTAACGGTGTCCGGCGTATCTGTTTATTATGCTATTCGTGCGACACCCGCTGGGATCTTCAGGGCGTTCTTATTCATCACGGTGCCGTTGTCCGTTTGCCCCTCGTCCATAATCTCACTCTTACTGACGCTGACGCTGAATACAATCCCGCCGTTGTGCGCACCCGCAAAGGATGAAAAATGTTGGGGCGTTGCTTTAGCTGCGCCCGTGTAGGAGATGTTAATATGAAAGACTTTTTTATCTGGTTCTGTGTAGTCTTTATCGCCGTATCTGCCTGTATCGTCAGTTATCGTTGCGGCTTCGATGCCGGCCAGGCTGCTTGCCCGGTAAAATACGCCGTCTGCGAGAACGGCACTTGCGTTTTAACTGAAACACCGCCGCTAAGGTATCTATCCCCATATCCTTAAACCCTGTGTTCCAGTTTCACGGATTTAGACAAGAAAATTAGTTGTACAAGTCGTATACTAAGTGTAATTAAATATCTGCCTCTTATTTAAATTGGATTATTTACATGATCTCCAATGAGAGGGTAATCCCGATATCCTACATATCTGTGGCTTTCTGTGTTCTGTTGTATATTTACCAGGATGACCACAATATTGATGGCATTTTTCACAGACATATAAACGAGTTTTAGGGTTGTTATTTCCACGTCCCCGCGTATGATGTGCCTGTATCTTAAAGTGAAGTTGCCCACAACATTTACATTGCATCGGCTTGTATTCTGGTTCAGGGAATGGTTTGCGAGTAATATTAGGACACGTTCTTTTTGTGTGTGACCTTCCACCACAAACACTACAAGCCATTTATGACCTCCCTATGCGTTGTTTCCCTAAGCGCTACTTGATTTTAGTGTAGGAAATATTCTACTTAAGTACCAGGGTTTATATGCTGGGCGAAGGCCAAACTCAACCAAGTTATTTTGTAGGATGCGAGTGTTTGTCAGTCCGTTACCGCGGCATTATTCCCCATTTATCAAATATTTCATTGCCTTTTGTATTATCTTCAATCGCTTCTGCTGTCTTACCAATTCTTGAATATGCTTCTGCTCGATTATAATACACACTGTAGTCATATTCTGAGTTTTTCTCTATGGCTATGGTGAAATCAGCTACTGCTTTGTCGAATTGTTCCATGAAATAATAGGCTACTCCACGGTTGTTATAAAGGACATAATCGTTCTCGTATAGCTCAATCGCTCTAGTAAAATCGTCAACTGCTTCGTTGTATTGATGTAGTTTTATATAAGTACTGCCACGATTTTTATAATATATGGCATTCCTTGGATCGATTTCAAGCGCCTTACTGAAATCCGCAAAAGCTTGCTCGAAATTATCATTAGTAAAATAAACCATACCACGCATATTGTATGCCTCGGCATATTGCGGGTCTATCTCAATGGCTTTAGTATAATCTCCCAGGCTTAAATAAGCTCGCGCATTCTTTGGGTCAAGCTTTATTGTGTTGGCGTCTACCCCAAGTCCGTATGCCGCAGCAAGTTTCGGATCCAAATCTAGTGCCTTCCGAAAATCTGTACCTATAGTAGAATCCGGGTAGTTAAGGCTAGGTCTTGTGCTTAGGTGCCCAATATATCTTGATGCTATTGCAGACATTAGGCTCATAGGGCCTGTATATTGAGTGCCTATTTCAAACTCAATTTGTAATGCTGGAGCCATGATCTTATACCCACGATCCGTTATTGTTGTATCTAAATCACGTTTTTTAATTTGGGCAAGGTAGCGATTGATATATCCTTGCGCATTATTAGGTTCTATTTCAATCGCCTTTGTATAATCAGCGATGGCTTTATCGAATTTCATAGAATTATAATATAGCAACCCACGGCTATTGTAAGCCTCTGCATATTGCGGGTTTATCTCAATTGCTTTGGTGCAATCGGCCATCGCTTTGTCGTACTCAAGCTGTTTATTGTAGGTTAGACCCCGTTTGTTATATGCCTCAGCAAGCTTCTGCTTTAACTCCGTTATGATACCCTTAGTATCAAGGTCAATCGCTTTCGTATAATCAGCGATGGCTTCATTAAATTTATTCACATTATAATAGGCAATTCCACGGCTATAATAATTCTTGGCATCTTTAGGGTCTAATTCTGTGACTTTAGAGTAATCCGCAATTGCCTTATGGTATTCGCCCTTTATTCCAAAGGTGTCACCACGTTGGCTATATGCCATGAGAAACTTCGGGTCGAGTTCAATCGCTTTAGTGTAATCCGCTATTGCATTGTCATATTCGCCTTTATGGACAAATGCAATACCACGGTTGCTATAAGCCGGTGCATATTTGGGGTCCTGCCCCATTCCTGCAGTATATTCAGCAATAGCTTTGTCCCATTGCTTCTGTTCAAGGTAACTGTTGCCCTTGACTACATATTCTTTTGCAGGACTTGCGCAGCCCAAAACCAACATTATGGTCGCTAATAGAATACCAATAATCGACTTTGTCATTTGAATATTCCGCATATGCGCCTCCTAATTAAAGTACCCAATTTCGCTTCAAATGCTTAACCTCATTTTCCCAATCCATGGCTCACGGCCACGGCAACATCTTTGTACTTAAGCGCAGCTCTTTTATTCCCGCCAGGCTTGCTTTGAGCTGCCTTTTCTGCGCCCCGGTCAGCCTGGAAAGTACCTGCGTCGTGCCTCTCAGCTCCATGGCTTTTTTAAGAGCTTTTTCGACTTTGGCGGTCAGTGTTATGCGGATTTCGTTTAGGTCTGTTTTATATGCCATGTTTTCCTTTCCGCTTTGCATTGTACTGTTTGGCTGATTTCGCTGGCTGTATGTCTCGTTTCTGTGGTGTCTAATTACTATTATTTCTCAATTCATCGCTATCGCTGCCATGCTGCTTGCAATTTGATAATTTATTCTCATATTTCTCTAACCTTCTCGTGCCAAATATAAGGCAGGTTAAACTTGTTATGCTATAAACTATAACAATAACCGCCGCATTATTTTCATTGGTATTATTTAATGATGAAAGCGTCCAAATTGTAAATGCAACGACTCCCATTAAATAGATGAATCCAATTGTCATTAAAGTCACACCCTTCTTCTTCGTATTCCATGACCAAAATATGCTGCCTATAACAGCATATGTGCTTAACAGCAATGCAAAACCTTTAGCAAAATCTCCTTTTCCCATATCAGAAATCAACCCGGCAATGAATTGGAATGGATATAGAAAAATCCCCGCAATAGACATGAAAGCAGTTTGTACACCAGAAGCAATATCTCCCGTCCCCATCTCTTGGAGAAACTTTATGATTGTTATTACAACTGTAATTGGGAATTTTGTGCAATCAAATATACGCCAAAATATCCATATAATAAATTCGAGTATAGTCGTGGGGGCAATTACTAATATGACTACGGCAAAGATCACGAATAGTATTGCAACGCTACTCCAGAATATATTATTGAATGCCCATTCTATTATTAGGCGTTTCATCTCATCTTTCTCCCCTATTCGTCTGTATTCTTGGGTTATATTATGATTGATTTTGCAGCACATATATTTTTCTGCGGTCCTGCTCCTCCCACATCAATCCCCTTTTGTACTTTACGGCCAAAGGAGCTCCTTAGGGCTAAGATGGAGCTCTTTCTTTCCAGCTTCTTTAAGTATACTCAACGTCTTGGCGAGCTGCCTTTGCTGCTCCCCGGTCAGCCCGGAAAGTACATGCATCGTGCCTTTCAGCTCCATGGCTTTTTTAAGAGCTTTTTCGCCCTTGGCGGTCAGTGTTATGCGGATCTGGTTGCTGCGCTTCATGTTCTTGGTCCTGTCGATCAGGCCGTGCCCTTCCATTCGCTTGAGTATGCCGGATACGGAGTGCGCCTCGCGCAGCATCATCCTTCCAATTTTGGCGGGTGTTATATCCTTGCCCATGGCGTTCACCAGGAAGAGTATGTCCGCGGCTGTAGCCGACAGTTTCTGTGGCAGCAGTTCCCGCTCCCGCACCTTAACCAGTATGTCCGCAACCTGCGTTATCTGCGCGACAAGGGTGTAATCCTTATCCGCCTTGATTTTCTGTGCCAAACTTCACCTCCGCACGCCCTCGTTTTTGATGTTATTTGACGTGGTTTGCTCTCGTTTTATGCGGTAAGGGTATATCATATCCGTACAGATGTCAATGCTTTGCTGATACGCTCAGTTTCCTAATGCTTTTAATGCAGCCTGCCGGTATTGTCATCCGGCCCAGCACCTGGGTGTCGGTGATCGCCAGCGCTATTGTTGTGTAATCGCTGTTATCCTCGATTATGAACCCTGCCGCGCGGCATTCGCCCGGCAGCATCGGCTCAATCTCATCGAGGTATTCCCACCTCTCCATGCCCTTGCTGTCGAGCCATTCTATTAGGACAATATCCTTTTCCATGATTTTTCGCCTCAGCCTCATGCTATCCCCGCAGTATCGGCTGGTTCTACTGGTTTATGTCGCTTCTTACAGCCGCGTTCTGTTTGAATAACCCTTGACCGCCGCGATGAAATCGGTGCCGGCATCCACCCCCTTATATATATATGATATGAATGATGATATGACTGGATGTTAAAAGGTTCGTGGGGGGTCAAGATGGGCGTATCCTTAAGAGTGCAATTCTGCTATTGTCACGCGCCTGGCAAACAAGGCAAAGCGATAACCCCGGCCGTATCTATCGCCCTGTATTATCCCGCCCCGTACTCCTGAATGTTGCAGGCCGCCGAGCGTTGCGCCTCCCCTCCCCGCCCCAGTCCGCCGTCATCGCCTCCATCGGACCGCGGAGCGTTGCGGGTAACCCCCTCCAGCGTTCAGCGGAGCGCCGCGCCGCAAACCCCCTCGGAGCGTTGCGGATCCCCGTCCGCGTCGGCCGCTGGAGCTTCGCCCGTGGCCTCCCCTCCTCCGCCCCGGAGCTGCGCGAAGGCCGTCCCCCGGAGCGTTGCGGTTTCCCCGCGGCGGCGAGCCGCAGAGCCTGGCGGGTCCGCCCGGGTGCGCGGCCTTCCCCATGCCCCGCCCCGCCCGCCCGCGTGTCCGGCGCCGCGCCCGTTACGGCATCCCGCCCCGGCCCCTTGCCGGCCTCACCGCCGCCCGGCCGGACTACGGCCCCGGTGCCCTCGCCCCGCCCCGGAGCGTTGCGGAGCGTGCCGTGCATCCCGTCCATTATCCTGCGCCCGCAGCTGAGCGGAGAGCGGCCTGCTTCGCCTGTCCCGCCGTCCCCGCTTATCCCGGCGCTCCCGCTATTCCCCCGCGGAGCGGCGCCCCCGCTGCCGTCATACCCGTTTCCTTGCGGGCGTCGCGCGCTTATCATATTCTTTTTTTCCCTGGTGAAAAACGGTTTCCGGCTTTCAACTGCGCAGCCTCGTTATGCCGTCCTGTTTTGATCACGTTCCAGGAGCGCGGGGAGAGCGGGGACCGCTCTTTATCTGCCCCGCCCCCGGTGCACGGGCTGCTTAATACAGCGGGCAGCGTGCCCTTGCCTGAAATGCACTTTGCAGCCGGCTCCGCTGTGGGGGTCGCCCCGGCGTCAGGACACCGGCGGGTAATGAGAGGCCGGCAGTCCGCGCCTGGGCGCAAGGCATAGCTCCGCCGGTGCAAACAGCATTTCATGGGGCGGTTTTCATAGATCAACAGCGGAAAGCACGCGCCTTACCTGAAATCCACTTTGCCGCGGCTCCGCCAGGGTTTCCGCGGCTTCAGGGCACCAGCAGGTAATTAGGAGCTGGCAGCCCGTGGCCGCGTCAATAGGAGCTCCGCCGGCGGCAAAGAGCATTTCATGGGGCGGTTTCCAGCTTGTACTCGCTTCCTCCGCTCGCCTCCGCTTGCAAAGGTATACCTGCAAATTACGGTAAAGCTTCCATCGGTATACCCTTGCAACTCCGGCTCGCTCCGTATAGCTCGGACATCTTTTCATGCGTGCTATCCCCTGTTTCCTTATCGTGCCCCCGCCCGTATATGGGCGCCCTGCGCGGGTGATGTTCGGGCGCAGTGGCGATGGTAAAGCTACGGGGTACGCCCCCCACCCCCCTCTTTTTTTTCTCTTTCCCCGCCCCGCCCCATCTCCGCCTCGCCCTCTCCCGTCCTCTTCGTTCGTCTCGCTTCCTTATCCCGCCGTCCGTCCCGCTCGTTTCTGTACTTTCTTTGATCATGCGGCGGCAAAGAAAGTACCAAAGAACACCGCCGGGACGGTGGAGCGTCTGAGCCTTACTTTTTTCCGTACGAAATTATATCCCGGCCGCCTCGTTGCGCAAGGGGCGGGGGCTGAAGCCTAAAAATAAAAAAAGTCTCATTTATCCTGTCGCCGTTCGTCCTTTACCGCTCGTCCGGTGACTTTTTTTATTTTTACCCCTTGCGCACGCGTGCCGGCGGCTGGCCGGGGATACGGCTCCGCTAAGAAAAAAGTAAAGGTAAAAAATAAAAAGTTATTTGGAGGTGATTAGGATGAAGCTCAAAGGCATGTGCGGCAGGTCCAAACCGTGCAAACAGCTGTGCGCGCGGTCCAGCCGTTGCACCCTGGGCTTGATCCGCAGGCGTCAGTTGCTGCAGGCGCTCAGGTCGAGGCGCTTGCAGCTTAATAAACAGGGGAGGTTGTTTTAATGCCTCATATCAAGGTAGTCAGGCCGGGCGCGGCGTTTGACCGGTCGGATGCCGAGGGCAGGTACTGGGAGAGCGACATAGTCGACGTCCCTCTCTATCTGCTCTATGGCTGGTTGGGCGATTACTCCGCGGTTGAACGTGATATCGCCTGGGATGAGTTCTTTTCCCGCCGGCTGGAGGAGGTCGTCTGTGCTTGACCTTAACAGCACCATCCATCACTCGCACATCATGGTCGGCAGCTCCGATGTCGAGATTGCGCCGGTGTTTACCGACTCGGTCAAAATCACCGTCCGGCGCGATTTCCACTGCGTCACCATTTACCTGGACTGCGCCACCCTTGAGCGCGTCTTCCAGGCGTGGACGCCCGTCGTTGCTGAGCCGCTCCCTTTTTAATCCCGCCGCCTGCCGGTGGGCGTTATCACCGGCGCGAATAAACGCAAGGAGAATTGTATGTCGAACAACGGTTCCCGCTTCCACATCGAGGTCACTAACATCAAGGCCGAGGACGAGATGTCCGTCCGCTTCAACATCTTCGGCGATACCTTCGCCCAGGTCACCGCGGATCTGGAAAAGGTAATAGCTTACGTCACCGGCTCTGCCCCTCTGCTGTCAAAATCCCCGCGGCCTGTCGTCAACGGGGCTGCCGGCGCGGCAGTGCTTCCCCCTGCGCCCAAACCGCCTCCGCCGCCCGCTAAGGTCGGCGCCTGCGTCAATTGCGGCAGCGATGCCCTCGAATGGGTCACAGGCACCCGCAAGGATAACGGCAAGCCGTTCGCCGCTTACAAGTGCCAGGAGTGCGGCAAGTGGCAGCCGGAGGCCAGATGACAACACCCTGCAATTGCACCTGCCCGAGCTGCCTGCACTATATCCAGTTCGAGGCCGGCAAAGGTTTTCCCCTGCATACCTGTTCCGTCTGCGGCCACCGGTTCACCGCCTGGGACGTGTTCTCTTCCATCACCCCGGCCGTGGCGCAGCGGATCACCCTGGTGCTCGAGCCCTTCGATTGCCTCGAAAATCCCAAACGCCACCGCCACCCGGACTGGATAGAGCAGGAGGAGGAGATGATGCTTCGCGATCTTGATCACGGCCCCTGGCGCCGCATCTGATGGAAAGGAAACGGGCGGCCTGGTCACCCGCCCCCTCCTTCCGTTCGCCTACCAACTACAATCCACCGTCTGCCTCTTCCTCAACCCGTATAACCGCCACGCCGTCCTTAAGTCCTCCTCCACCCGTCCCTAAACCCTATTTGTTTCTTCAAATCAAATGCCCGGCTGCGGCCCGCCTGGCCGCCCTCCACCCCGTCCCCGGGCCCGTTTCCGCAATCAAACCCCAGCCCATCTCTCGCTCCGTCCGAGCCGCCCCCCGATTTGTTTCTCAAAATAAAAAAACAATTCAACAACC
This sequence comes from Dehalococcoidia bacterium, assembly GCA_041653995.1. Taxonomy (NCBI): domain Bacteria; kingdom Bacillati; phylum Chloroflexota; class Dehalococcoidia; species Dehalococcoidia bacterium. Next base: position 4,162 of record JBAZEK010000005.1, on the reverse strand, counting down.
CCTCCCCCCTTTCTCCCAGGTTAAATATTCAAATATCGACATTGTTCGTTTTGGCTTGTGGTGAAGTCTTGTTGTATCGTCAGTTGAGCGTCGTATATGGGGTTTTCCAGATAAATATCTGTCTGTGAGATTTCATTACATGTCTACAAAAAGGGGCTTTCCTAGATCTATCATTAAAATACAGTTTCAGGATACTAACGAAGCGGAACGTTTAGTTCTTGTATCATAACTTGAATGTCGCCGTCCGCCTAGCCATAGTGTAGATACTATTTGTTAGTATCAATGCTATTCTATTCTTATTTATAATGGAAACCCGGGTTATAACCGTATTCAATGATAGATATTGACAAAAGAACATATCCGATATAATCTCTTGGTGATATTACCCCGCTATTATAATAAGTGGAATTATTACGCAATTGGTTCGAAGTGGTAGAAATAAATCGAGTGATCCTGCCAAGTTGAGAGAAGCCTACAGAACCTCACGCGGAATCATGTACCTCGGGACTGCCGAGGAAATCTTAACTTCTCCAATTGGAGATGCTTATAAAAGCAAGGTACAGTTGATACTCACCTCGCCACCATTTCCGCTTAATCGCAAGAAAGCTTATGGCAACCTTACTGGTCAAGCATATATCGATTGGCTTTCCAGCACAGCGCAGATATTTAAAGATTTGTTGACACCAGATGGCTCGTTGGTTATTGAGCTTGGCAATGCATGGGAAAAAGGAAAACCTACAATGTCCACGTTGCCACTGCGTGCTTTACTTTCATTCTTGGATCGCGGTGACTTCTATCTTTGTGAGCAATTTATATATTACAATCAGGCGCGCCTGCCGACCCCTGCTCAATGGGTCAACATCGAACGTGTCAGAGTAAAGGACGCTTATACGCATCTTTGGTGGATGTCGCCTTCTAGTAGACCTAAAGCGGATAATCGAAAAATATTGAAAAAGTACAGCGCGGCGATGTTAAATCTGTTAGAGAAGCAAGAGTATAATGCAGGCAAGAGACCTTCTGAGCATCACGTGGGAATGCAATCATTCCTACATGATAATAACGGATCGATTCCCTCTAATGTTTTGATTTTTGCAAATACAAGCGCTACTGATCCATATCAGCGGTACTGCCGCAACAAGAGTCTCAAACCACACCCAGCGCGGATGGCCTATGGGGTTGCTGAATTTTTTATTAAATTCTTAACGGAGCCTGGTGATATTGTCCTTGATCCCTTTGCTGGTAGCAATACAACTGGTGCAGCAGCTGATAAATTGGGCCGCCATTGGATATCATGTGAGCCATTGGTAGATTACATAGAGGGTTCGAAAGGTCGATTTTCTAATAATATATTAAAGGTTCAACGTAATGTCCGGTGAACCATCTAAGTGGAACCTCTCACTGAAACCACGTCAATGGCAACTTTCGGCGCTTAAGTTATGGACGGCTCAAATGAGGGGAATTGTCCGTGTGGTGACTGGTGGAGGAAAGACTGTTCTCGCTGAATTGTGTATGAAGCATTTTTTAGAAAATTATCCAGATGGGCGTATTAACATAATTGTGCCAACGATCGCGCTTCTTGATCAATGGTATGTGAGCCTCATAGAAGACCTTGGAATAGCTACGCACGAGATAGCATGTTATTCGGGTGACAGCCATCCCGCAACACCAGGTACAGTAAATATATTCGTACTGAATACAGCACGTGTAGCGGCACCATCTATTGCTGCTTTATATAATTGCCTACTTATTGTTGATGAGTGCCATCACGCTGCCACCACGGCAAACTCAAAAGCGCTGCATGGTAACTACGGTGCAACTCTTGGACTATCAGCCACCCCAGAACGTGAATATGACCACGGACTGGAGTCTATGCTAATACCGCGATTAGGAAAAGTAATATTCGACTATGATTATATACAAGCTCGTCATGACGGTGTCATTGTCCAATTTGATCTAATCAATGTATCAGCGGAATTGTTACCAGATGAACGTGCACAGTACGACAGGCTCAGTAAACTAATCGCAAAAGCTGCACATATTATGGCTAATACAAGTGAACACCAAAAACGTGAGCATATGAAGCGTTTGTTACAAAAGCGCGCAGCGGTCGCTTGTACAGCAGTGGCTCGTATTCCCGTGACATTGCGTCTGCTTGAGGAGCATAGGGGGCAGCGTGCTTTGGTCTTCCATGAGCGCATTGACATGGCTGAGACCATATGTAGGTTATTAATCGAGCGACACTATTCTGCAGCATTGTATCATTCCCGTATGAACCCCGTGATACGTAGGGATAATCTTCGGCTATATAGACGCGGGCTATTCGATGTTTTAGTTACATGCAGAGCATTGGATGAAGGTATGAATGTCCCCGAGACTACTGTGGCAATTGTTTCGAGCTCCACCGCAAGTTTTCGTCAAAGAGTCCAGCGACTCGGCCGTGTGTTAAGACCAGCACTGGGGAAGGAGAAGGCTACGATATACACGATATATACAACTAAAGTTGAAGAAGAGCGACTTAGAAATGAGGAATTAAATATCTCTGAGGCTGCTTCAATACAATGGAAACGGAGCTCATTTCATTTTAATGGCACGCATACTGTTTAATGATGTATGGTACGAAGCAATATCTTCGTCATCATTATATGAGGACGAGTTTGAACAAATTGTTCTTGGACGCGCTCATATACTGTATCCTGGGTATTTTGCAGTACCGTTTAAAAAATTAGTGCAATCAGACACGGATTCAACGATACCAGACATGGCATTGATTGACCTTCAATATCGGATATGGTGGATAATAGAGGTTGAAATGGCGCATCATTCGCTGCAACAGCACATAATACCTCAGGTGCAAACACTCTCAAAGGCAAAATACGGTGAGGAGGAAGCGGATTTTCTTGCAGCAAAGAATACTCTACTCGATCGACATAGACTACTTGATATGGTGAAGGGAGTACAACCTCGTGTACTTATCATAGTAAACAGCAGCATTCCTGGTTGGAAAGAGGCACTGAGCAAATACGATGCCCTTTTGCAGATTGTTGAAGTTTTTAGATCAGAGACTAATCATCATATTGTAAGGGTAAATGGTGAAAATCCAACTACTGTGGAGGAGAACCTAGTCTCGATATGTCATGCTGATCGTAATATGCCACGGCTTCTTGTAGTATCGTCTCCAGCAGGTTTAGATATCTCTGCCGGACAAAAATGTGAGATTGAATACGAAGGGGGCATTACTGAATGGGAACGCATCGATGCAAAGACTAGTGTATGGCTAAGTCCACTTAAACGTAGTCCTTTAAATTCATCCGATGATTATAGGATAGTTCGAGATGAGACTGGTGCTCTTCATTTTAAGACAGTCCGCAAAAGGAGGATATGATGGCTATCCAGCTGATATTGGGCCTAGAGGTGATTCAATCCTATAAACGCCTCTCCTACACTCCATGGCATGCTATAGCTGAGCTTGTTGATAACTCGACGCAGTCCTATTTCGATCATAAAACAATACTTGACGAGGCATATTCCAAAAACAAGGAATCTCTGGAAGTATCTATAGTTTATGATAGAGAAAATGGTGGTTTATTAAGGGTAGCTGATAATGCTTTAGGCATGTCATACGAAGAACTGGATAATGCATTGCACGTTGGAGCGAAGCCCCTAAACTGCAACGGGAGATCACAATATGGCATGGGACTAAAGACTGCTGCCTGTTGGCTCGGAAATTCTTGGAATATCCGCACAAAGAAACTGGGGGAAACAGTAGAATATAAAGTGGCGGTGGATGTAGATGCGGTATCAAGAGGAGAGAACATCCTACCATATGAGCACGTTGAGAACCGTCCAAAGGAAAAGCACTACACCATAGTAGAAATTACAAATCATAATCGAGTCTTTCACGGCCGGACAATCGGAAAGATTAGAGATTTCCTTGGTTCGATGTATAGGCAAGATTTAAGGAATAAACTGCTTGTACTAAACTGGAATGGTGCCGAGTTGAAATGGGAAGATGCCGATGATCAGTTTTTACAGGCGGCAGATGGTACCCGCTACAAGAAAGACTTTGCTTTTTCTGTGGGCGGTAAGCATGTTACCGGTTGGGTTGGAGTACTGGCTAGTGGCAGCCGTGCAAAAGCGGGATTTTCTATTATGCACGCTTATC